>CAMJLI010000103.1 GCA_946406585.1 uncultured Prevotellaceae bacterium
AAAATCTTAAAAACTAAAAAGTAATACTAAATTTTATGAAAACCGAGAAAACAAAGTGTAGGCGCAATCTACATCGTTTGTTGATGGCAGGAATGCTGTTGGCATCAGGATTGGTCGTGACGTCTTGTTCGGAGTATGACCTCGACGAACGAACGCCCGAAGGATGGGGAGCGAGCATCTACAGTTGGCTCAAGGAAAACGGCAATTACACCAATACGGTGAGAATGGTTGACGACTTGGGCTACAACGAGGTATTGGCGAAGACCGGTTCAAAGACCCTCTTCGTTGCCGATGATGCTGCATACGAACGCTTCTTCCGTTCCAACAAATGGGGCGTGAGAAACTATGGCCAGTTGACAACATCACAAAAAAAGCTTCTGTTGTTTGGCAGCATGATGGACAACTCCATGCAGCTCAACAGTCTCCCAAGCGTTGAAGGCACACCGCCACGTGAAGGAGAATGTATGAGAAGGTTTGCTTCAAGCACTCCTTACGACTCAGTTACCATTCTCAGTCCGCAACAAATGCCCGACAATCCTTATTGGAAACGCTACCGCGAGTCAGGCAAGCCACTTGTGTGCATGACAGACAATTCTGTTGTCCCGTTGGTGCAATTCATAGAAAAGCAGTTGGTAAACAGGCGCATCACCAATACCGACTACGATTTTCTATACAACAACACCACACATCGCCAACCAGGAGATGCAAGCATCAATGGTGTCCAGGTGGACTCAGCCAACATCAAATGCTCCAATGGATTCATCCATAAGATGAGCGAGGTAATCACACCACTACCCAACATGGCTGAGCTGTTGGCCCAGAAGCCAAACGTAAGCATGTTCAACAAACTACTTGAACGTTTCTGCGCTCCATATTGGGTGGGTGAGACAACAACCACACAATATAATTATTTGTACAACCAAAACGTAGACTCAGTTTTCCAAAAAAGATTCTTCTCTGAAAAATCACAAGAGGGCCAACCTCTTAATGCCACCCCAGACAATGGTCCGGTAAACGGTCTGCTCAAGTATGACCCAGAGTGGAACGCATACTACGCCGGCCTCAACGACCAAGGTGGCAACATCGCCCTGCAGCGTGACATGGCCGTGATGATGGTGCCAAGCGATCAAGCCATGACCGAGTATTGGGAGAATGGTGCCGGCCGCGTTCTCAAGGATTATTATGGCACATGGGAAAACGTACCCGACGAAGTGGTCGTGAAATTGCTTAACAACAACATGCTAAGTTCATTCATATCATCAGTGCCCTCCAAATTCCAAGGAATCCTGAATGACGCCAACGACCCCATGGGTGTTGAAATCTCAGCCATCGACTCCGTATGGCTTGGTTGCAATGGTGCCATATACTTGACCAACCATGTATATTCTCCAACAGCCTATGTCAGCGTTTCGTTCCCAGCCCTGGTGAATGAGACCATGAAGATTTTGTATTGGGGCATCGAGCAGTTGCAATATAATGTGTATCTCAACTCTCTGAACTCCTATTACAGTTTCTTCATTCCAACAAACAATGCTCTTCTGGAATACATAGACCCATGTTCATACGGCAAGAGCCAGACCCAGCTTTTCCGTTTCCATTATGATGGAACGAAAGTGAACAAGGATGACCGCGTGTGGGCAAGCATTTGGAATTACGACCCTGCAACAGGAGTTGTAGGCGACTCAATAGGCAAGGCAGACTACAACCAAGTGAGAAACCGCCTGAAGGACATTCTCGACACCCATATAGTAATAGGTAATGTGGAAGACGGCCAAACATTCTATCGCACTAAGGGTGGCACGGAGATTCGCGTTCACAATACCAAGGCTGGCGCTTCGGGCATGACCGTAGAAGGAAGCTATCAGATGAACGAAGGCTCCCCCATCCCTGTAAGCTACATCTACGACCAGACAGATGGAGGAAACGGCAAGAGCTACATTCTGGAAGGCCAACCCATCCTGGGTACACGCCAGACCGTGCGTGATGTGCTTGCCAGCCATCCCGAATTCTCCAAGTTCTTGGAGTTGATGGACGGCAGTGGACTGTTCGAACAAATCCACAACAGAAGGAACGCATGTGGTGGCACCAACATATCCGTGTTCAACACTTACCACTACACCATATACGTACCTACAAACGAGAGCATAGAAGAATTGCAACGTCAAGGCAAGCTGTCTTCATGGGAAGCAGTTGACGCATTTGAAGAAGCAGGCAACCTGACCGCAAAGACTCAAGACTCGCTTCAGATTGTCAATTTCTTGAAATATCACATTCAGGACAACGCCCTGTTTATTGGAGGAGGCGAAGATTCTGGCGACTTTGAGACAGCCGTCATCGACCCAACGACAAACAGGTTCTACCGTCTTGCAGCAAGATTGGACGCCAATGGCATCAGCATAACCGACCATGCCAAGAACACCAGGCATGTGGTGACCACCAACAGCCAGCTTTACAATCTTGTGGCGCGTGAATTCCAATACAACACCTCAGATGCCTCAGCGGCCAGCAATATAGAAACATCTTCATCGGCTGTCATACACCTCATCGACAAACCGCTGTTGATAAAGAATTGACCATCGAAAATAGCGAACTATGACTACAGATAGATTGAAAAAAATCATGGGATTGATAATGATTTGCCAATTTGCCATTATCAATTCTTATGCACAAAGTGCAGGCGACATCATCAGTGGTACCGTGACGGACAGTTACGGAGCTGTGATAGGCGCAAACGTAGTGGAACTTGATGGTGCCAACCGTATTGTGGCTTCAGCTGTGACAGACATCAATGGCAACTTCTCGTTCAAGCTCAAGAATCCCAAAGACAAGATTCGTTTCTCATACGTGGGATACAAGACCATCACCCAATCCATCAACAAGACGAAATTCAACGTGACGATGTCTGATGAGAACCAAATTGATGAAGTGGTGGTAACCTCTAAGCGACGCGCACAAGGCTCTGGTCTTGCCATACCATTGGATGAAGTATCGTCAGCAAGAGAGAGCATCAGCATGTCCGAGTTCAACGGACTTGCCATCACCACTGTTGATGAAGCCCTTCAAGGACGTATCGCCGGTCTCGACATCATTGCAAACTCAGGTAACTTGGGTTCTGGTTCATCGATGCGTCTTCGCGGTGTTTCCAGTATCAACAGTTCGAGCGAGCCCCTCATCGTTGTCGACGGCAATGTCTTGCAGACCAGTACGAGCGGTTTCGACTTCTCCTCAGCCAATGAAGAGAAATTTGCAGAACTTCTGAACGTTAACCCAGAGGACATCGAGAGCATCTCTGTATTGAAAGATGCAGCCGCCACCGCCATCTGGGGTTCACAAGGTGGTAATGGTGTTATCGAAATCAAGACCAAACGTGGTACACGCGGTGTCACACGTGCATCCTACAGTTTCCGCCTTACAGGAACATACCAGCCTACGGGATACAAGTTGCTCAATGGTGACGAATACACCATGTTGATGAAAGAGGAATATTTCAACCCATCCATGAGTGATGCGGCGAGCAACATTCCTGAATTCAACTACAATCCCAGTTTCTCCGAATACGAGATGTACAACAACAACACAGACTGGCTTAAAGAAGTCAAGCAAGTGGGTTGGCGCCAAAACCACAATCTGGCACTCAGCGGTGGTGGTGAGAAGGCACACTTCCGCATTAGTGCTGGTTATGACCATGAGACCGGTTCCATCATCAAGCAGCAACTTGACCGTTTCACATCCCGTGTAAACCTCGACTATTTCGTGAGCGACCGCATCAAGATTGAAACGAACATCTCTCTGACTTACACAAAGAACCAAAGGAACAACGGTGACTTGTTGTCAATCAGTTACACACGCATGCCAAACCTCTCTGTGTATGAGCAGGACAAAGACGGCAACGACTTGAATGAATACTATAGCATGCTGCCTACCGTTTCGAGCCAGTTGCGTGACCAATTGGGCAACCAAAACCCAGTAGCCTTGGCACACCTTGCCAAGAATCACGAGACCAGCTACAACATCGACCCTGAATTCAAATTGCGCTACAACCTGTTGGGACTGGCAGAGCACCAGACACGATTGGTATATGAAGGCAAGGTGGTATTCAATGTCTTCAACAGATTCGAAGACACATTCATGCCATTGTCGCTAAACACGACAGGTTGGAACGATACTGAGAACCAGCAAAGCAACCGCACCACAGCCAATTCGTCAAAGAATTTCAGTGTCAAGACCACACACACGCTGACATTCACCCCGGTATTCAAGAATAGGGACCATTCATTGATGATGATGTTGCGTGGTGAATTGAACAAGGGACACTCCAGCTCACAAAGCACAGTGGAATGGGGCTTGCCATCCGGAACAATCACGAGCACAGCAGCACCCGGCATCATCACAGGCATGAGCACTGGTAGCGGACAATCCCGAAGCATCTACCTCACTTATTCCGCCCACTATGCCTACAAAGGACGCTATGCGGCAGACTTCTCGGTACGCCGTGACGGTAGCACAAAGTTCGGCCCAGAAGAGCGTTGGGGTAATTTCCCAGCTTTCTCTGCACGATGGAACCTTCACAAGGAAAAATTCATGGAAAAGCTTCAGCCATGGATTTCAACAATGTCCTTCCGTGCCGGCTGGGGTATTGTGGGTAACCCTCCAGGAGCAGAATATTTGTATTTCAGCAAGTATGCCAATGGTCGTGGTTACATGAATGAAGGCAGTATCTATCCCCAAAACATCCAGTTGAAGAAACTGAAATGGGAACAGAAAGAGACCTATAATGTGGGTTTGGAGTATGGCTTCTTCAACGAAAAAATCACCGGTAATGTTGAAGTTTACCGCCAATATACCACAGACCTGTTGATGAACGGCAGGAGCATCCCCTCCTCGTCGGGATACACCCAGTTGGCAGTACAGAACGTGGGTGACATGAAGAATGTTGGATGGGAATTCAACATCAATGGCAACAGAATCATCAAGTTGGGCAAGTTCAGCATGGACTTCAACGTCACTTTCGCCAACAACAAGAACCAGATTACCGCGATGGACGAGACCTGCTTGGCAAATTTGAACAGCGAGTTTGACCGCAACAATGGTTCTTACCTTTCCCGCGTAGAGCTGAACCGCTCTTTGGGCAGCATCTATGGATTCAAATACAAGGGTGTGTATCAGTATTCCGACTACACTCCAGAAGAGATCAAGGGAGTAAGCGGCCCCAACGCCCCTGTCGTGCGTGACGAGAATGGCGTGGTGGTGCTTGATGAGAACAACAGGACCAAGCCGATGACATTCTGCTATGGCTCAGTGAATTATGAGTTCCGTGGTGGTGATGCCATATATGAAGATGTGAACCACGACGGACAAATCAACGAGTTGGACATTGTCTATTTGGGTTCTTCATTGCCAAAGATCACTGGTGGTTTCGGTTTCAAACTGCATTTTGGACGCCTGACATGGAACAACCAATTCAATTTCAGGTATGGAAACAAGATAGTCAACCGCGCGCGCATGAATATAGAAAAGATGTATGACAACAGCAACCAAAGTCGCGCCGTGAACTGGCGTTGGCGTGTTGAGGGAGACATCACCGAAATACCACGTGCGCTCTACAGAGAGGGTTATAACTTTTTGGGAAGCGACAGGTTCGTGGAAGATGGTTCTTTCTTACGATTGAATTATTCTCAATTGAGTTATTCGTTTGAACCGAAAACCATCAAAAAATGGGGGCTGACACAGTTAAGCCTTTATCTCTCTGCCAACAACTTGTTCTGCCTCACCAAATATTCGGGAGCAGACCCTGAAGTGGGATATGGTTCATGGGGAGTGGTTTATGACAATGCCAGAACTCCGCGTTCAAAATCCTTCACCGCTGGTGTTACAATTCAATTCTAATTCAAACCACATTATCGTACAAGATTATGAAGACCATCAATTATAAAAATATCATCTGTGCAACTGTCATGGCGATAGGTCTCAGTGGATGTTCTGATTTTCTTGACATCCTTCCAACGAATGAAGTGGTGCTTGAAAACTTCTGGACAGAGAAAGCCGACGTGACCAGCGTGCTCAACGGTTGCTATGAGACACTTGAAAATAGCGATTGCCTCACCCGAATGGGCGTTTGGGGTGAACTTCGTTCTGACAACCTGCGTATTGGTGCAAGTGCTCCCGTTGAAATCAACGAGATATTGAAGGAGAATCTGCTCCCTTCCAATCCCATGTGCAACTGGGCAAGATTCTATGAAGCCATCAACAGGTGCAACATAGTTTGCCATTATGCACCAGGAGTGCAGGCTCTCGACCCAAACTACACGTATGAGGAGATGAAATCCAACATAGCCGAAGCCACAGCCTTGCGTGCCTTAGCATATTTCTACCTCATTCGTACATTCCGTGATGTTCCCTACACTACCCAACCGAGTATAGACGACACACAAAACTACATCTTGCCAGCCACTCCGTTCAACGCCGTGCTTGACTCGCTCATCAACGACTTGGAACGAGTGAAAGGTGATGCCGTGCGTCGTTTCTATACAGACGACAGTCCAAACGCTTATCAGAACTCCAGCAGGATAACACGTTGGGCCATCTACGCACTTTTGGCAGACCTTTATCTATGGAAGGGCGACTGGGACAACAGCATCAGATGTTGTGACGTTGTAATAGACTTCAAGCGTCAACAATACAAGGAAATGCTGGAGCGCGAAGGCAATGTGAACAACATCGCATTGTTTGGCGACATCCCCTTGATTTTGGAAAAGCCCATTGGCAGCACACAATGCGGCAATTCATACAGTGAAATATTCGGTCAAGGCAATTCTTTCGAAAGCATATTCGAGTTGTATTTCCGTGCCAACCAGAACCAGCAGAATTCATGGGTGAGCAGTTATTACGGAAACAACCAAAACACCACAGGCCGCCTTACCGCCCCCGACTTCCTTTGCAAGGATGTTGCCCAAGGCAACAACAGCAT
>CAMJLI010000104.1 GCA_946406585.1 uncultured Prevotellaceae bacterium
GAGAAGCGGTCGCGCTTGCCGTCACGCTTTAAAATGGTATAATCCCTCATGGTTGCAGTTGTAGATTTTGGAAAACATTTCCACTCAATTTTCACAAAAAGTTTCCCATTTTGGCAAACTTTTCCGAATGAACATTTTTTTAAGTTGATTATAGAGATTTTTGAAATCGGTTACAAAGATAATACAATAATCTTTTTTGTGAAACCTTTTTGATTGTGAAAATGCCCCGATTTAAGGTATTTTAATGACTAAATTTTTACACCATTCCAAATAAAAAACCCTTTTTTCAAGGATACGATTTGGTTTATAGGAGATTACGCGAAAAGGTGTACACAACCATCGTCATGTGCAAAAAATCACCAATTGCGTGGACAGGCTACAATCTTACACTTGATATGTCTACCAAATGGTTTACGATGGCATAAATCGTCAATCCGGCAGGGCTATGAATTTGCAATTTCCTTGCAATATTCCTTCTGTGAGTGATAACTGTATTTATGGAAATGCAAAGGTGGTCGGCAATTTCCTTGTTGCTCATTCCTTGTACAAGACTGACGACAACATCTTTTTCCCTGTCGCTGAGAGCATCGGAATTGTCACGATTTTGATAAATCATGCTTGAAATCTTTGCCGAGACATCATTTTGCTTTGTTTTCCTTTCGAGCCATCTGATGGCAGGAATGAAGATGTTCTCTTCCACCTCTGCATGCTGCGAAAGCCATTCCTCATTGTTGTAGATGTCGTAAAGGCACGAAGAGAGTTGGTTGTTGTGAAGGCCATCGCTGGGCAGGTATTTAATGATGATGCTCTTGAGTTCCCTCAGCAGGCTGTCGGTCTGTCCGTGGTGCTTGGAATATGTTTCTATGTCATAATCCCCTGTGGGTGCACCATTGATGAGGGCCTCGACGTATGGGAACACCATCTTCTCTTCATATTTCATGTGCGAGCGTATGGCTCTTGCATAGTCGTCGTATAGCTTTATTATAAGCCGGGCGAGATTGTTCTTTTCATCCAAGGCATCCACAAGTTCTTTCCTTATTGCCGGCAACTGGAATCCCAAGAAATATTCATGGCTTGCCCTGAGATACTGCATGAGTGTGGGTATCGACAATTTGGACACATCGTCGAAGTCACGGTATCCATTAATGGTGAAATTGACCACAGCAAGATATGTGTAAGTGTCCACTCCTTGCTCGTCGCACACCTCCTTGACGGTTTTGTCACCAAAACCAAGGCTGATTCCAAAACTTCCCAGACTTTGCAGCAAGTTGTAGTTGTCGCGAATGAGCGAAATCATCCTATCGTCTGGTTCATACATCTTTTGATTTTTCATACTCAGAAGTAATGACAATGTGGGATATTTATGGCACACATGAATTTAAATGCAAAATAACACATTTCTTTTTATATCCGCAATAATAAAAAATAGGTATTTTCATTCCTGTTTTCGCCAAGACAATCATTATCATTAGGCATCAAGAAAGCATGGCATCTTGCAACAGCACCATTTTACCCATTTTAAAGTATTGCATGGAAAATGTGACATCAATACCTTTGCACTCGACAAGAAAACGAGCGTTCCGGAACCATAAAGACAGGTGTCAAAGAGGAGATAGGAATGCGGTCTTCTTTTTGAGAACTCTTATAATAAAAACAGTAAAAGAACAATGTCAATAAAGGAAAAGATAGCGGCAACTTTTGTTGTATTAGGCGCATGCACACCTATGGTTGCCCAGGAAAGTGCTGTCGATAGCGTGATGCAACATGTTACAGGCAAACGACTTAGTCTGGGCGGATATGGCGAGGTGGGCTTTACCCGCAATTTTTACAGTGACCATGTAAGCCGTTACAGCCAACCCGAAAATCACAAGGACGACCCCAGCCATGGGAAATTCGACATTCCACATGCCGTCATATATGTAGGCTATGACTTCGGCAAGGGCTGGACAATGGGCACCGAAATAGAATTCGAGCATGGCGGCACTGGCATTGCATACGAAAAGGAAGACGAAGAAGGTGGTGAATGGGAACAGGAGACAGAAAAAGGTGGAGAGGTGGAACTGGAGCAGTTCTGGATTCAAAAATCGTTCGCTCCCTGGGCCAACATACGCCTGGGACATATCGTAGTACCCGTAGGACTGAACAACGCCCATCACGAGCCGCTCAATTTCTTCACTGTCTATCGCCCGGAAGGCGAGAACACCATAATGCCCTCGACATGGCACCAGACTGGCGTGAGCTTTTGGGGACGGCATGGCGATTTTCGTTATGAGGCACAATTGCTTGCGGGACTGAATGCAGACAACTTCACCAACACAGGATGGATACACAAGGGGCACAAGTCGCCTATGGAATACGATGTAGCCAACAAGTTTGGAGTATCTCTCAGACTGGACAACTATAGTGTGCCAGGACTGCGCATGGCACTAAGCGGATACTATGGTCACAGCATTGGCAACAGCTATCCAAGAAATGCCAGCGGAGTGGACAACGAATACAAGGGCAAAGTGATAATCGGGTCCTTCGACTTCACCTTCAACAGGTACAACTGGATTGTAAGAGGGCAAGCCGACTATGGCTACCTAAGCGATGCTGAACAGCTGAAATACGTTTACAACCGCCTCAATTCCAAATCACCATTCAAGCACTCTGCCTTTGTCAGCAAAAACGCCTATTGCGTCGGCATCGAGGCAGGATACGACGTATTCTCCAACATCGAGGCACTGCGAGCTCAGAAACAAAAGATGTATGTGTTCGGACGCTATGAGGCATACGACCCATACGCCAGCAAGACAAAGGACACCCCATACGACTACACGTCGGTGAAACGCATCGCTGCCGGTGTAAACTATTACCCCATCCCGCAGATTGCCATAAAAGCGGAATATTCACAGCGCATTCTGAAAAAGATATACAACAACGAGCCATCGGTCAGCTTAGGCATTGCTTACGAAGGATTCTTCAAATAGAAAAAAGTTTGCAGAACCATCGAATTACATTTAATTGAAAAAGAATACATTACAAACATAAAAACAGATAAGAAATGACAAAGACCATCAAGTATGCACTGATTTTTGCAGTCAGCATCAACATGTCGGCCACATTCATTGCTTGCAGCGATGATGACGACAACAAAAAAGGCAACAACAACGAATCGACCATTGTAGTGGATGCCAAGTACAAGGACAAGAAACATGGGCAATCGGCCATTGACGCTTGCACGGACGTGGTGAAACAATTCGAGGCGGCAAACGCCACAATACAGCAGTCGAACCTCACCAAAGAACAAGAAGCCTATCTGCGCAACGTATTGACAAATCTGGTGAAAAATGTGATAGTGCCAACATACACAAAGTTGGCTGACGACGTGGAAGACCTGGAAAAGACACTCAATGGACTGACCGTGAACAGCATCACACAAGACCAAATAAACAGAGCCTGCAAAGACTTCAAGGATGCCCGTGAAAACTGGGAACGAAGCGAGGCATTCCTCATGGGAGCAGCCTCCGACTTCGACATTGACCCCACCATCGACTCATGGCCACTCAACCGCACCCTCCTGTTAAGCTATTTCAACAACGGCATGAACAATGAAATGCTGGAAGATGCCACCATCCTCGGTTTCCATGCCTTGGAGTTCATTCTCTTCCGCAATGGACAACCACGCAAGGTGGAAGAATTCAAGGCAAACGACACCTACAAGAACTTCACGCATGTGAGCGGCGAGAAGGAACTCGCCTACGCACAGACCATCTGCAACCTGCTCAAGCAACGCTGCTATCAACTGCAAGTGGCTTGGGAAGGCCCCACCAACGCCAATGCCGCACGCATGCAGGTGGTGAAAAATGCAAAGCTCGACTATACGACCGAATTGGGCCTGCCTTTTGGCGAAAACCTGATTCAAGCAGGGAGCAACAGCAGCACTTTCCCCACACTGAAGAATGCCATAACACAGGTGCTCTCTGCTGATGAAGGCAGCTGTGTGGGCATCGCCAACGAAGTGGGGACGGCAAAGATAGCCAATCCTTTCACTGCCGGAGACATCTCCTACGTGGAGTCACCCTACAGCTACAATTCCATCACAGACTTCCAAGACAACATACGCTCCATACGGAATGTGTGGTATTGCAGCACCAATGGCAGTCCAGCCAGTGTGAGTTTCAAGAACTTCTTCGACAATGTAGGACAATCGGCAACCAACACCGCCGTAGTCACAGCCTTTGAGAATGCCATCAACAAGATCGGGGAAATGCCTGCACCATTTGTAAAATACTGCTCCACAATATGGGGCAAGGAATTTGTGGATGATGAAGACTGGAACGTGGATGAATAAGTCAGAGAATTATTTTATTAAATAACCAAACACCTCCAAAGCGTCTTGCCAAAAACGGCATGATGCTTTGGAGGTTGAATGATAATATAACACCTATCAGTTACAAATGAAAGACATAAGAAAGATAACAAGAATTGGTGTCGTGGGAGTGCTGTCTGTGCTGACACTCTCGGCTTGCCATGATGATGACAACAACGACAACCTGGGGACGCTTACCCCATCCGACGAAGTGTTCGGCAAAGGCAATGAGGTTTTCAGCGCAGAGGAATGGTATCCTGGAGGGAAGTTGGGCACAACAGAGAAAGCCAGCTATTCTGCCGCCGCTCCCGCTGTGGTAAAGATTGCAGGCATGGAAGAAGACTTCAATACTGGAGAAGACTTCTTCGAACATCTATACACCTTCGAGCAGCAACCCAGAAAAGGTTTGGGGCCGGCATGGGTACGCAACAGCTGCATCCATTGCCACCCCTCCTACGGACACGGAAAACGACAGACCGAGTATAGGGCAAACACCATAGGCAACGGCTATCTGCTTGTAATCTATCATCCCAACAACAATGCATACATCAGCGAAGTGACAGGCATGCCACAGACTCAGGCCATGACACCTTTCGAGCCCCCAATCGACGAGAGCCAGATCAACATCCAGTGGAAAGAAGTCAAGGAAATGGAGAGCGGGCTGCCCATGAAGTTCCCCGATGGCGAAAGCTACTCTCTCATTTATCCAGAGGTGAACATACCGCAGTCTGCTTTCAACACCAACCCCAAGCCCGAAAACTACGTAGTGAGGCTTGAATCCACCATAGGACTCTACGGCACCGGACTGCTCGACGCCATCACCGACGAGGACATGCGAGAGCAATACCGCGCCGAAGCACCTTACGTGGACTTGAACCCAGCGATATGGGACAAGGCCTCAAACGACTTCGCCGCATCGGCGTATTATAGTGCGCCCTACAACGACCTGGGCACATTCCGAGGGTCTCACGGTCCTGTGAAACGATTCACCTACGCCATGACACGCGGTTCGCTGCAAGATGGCGCTGGTGCAAATGCCATCTGGAACATCACAAATGTCACTCGTTCCGACCGCCATTTCCTATACTCCACACCTGCATGGGCAAAGGCACAAAGCGAGAACCCAAATGTCATCAGCTACATCAAGCAACATGGCGCAGACAGCAACAGCATCCTTCACCCATACTATGCCGACGGCACCGAAGCCGGCATTTCCGCTCGCGTGAACGAAATCCTAAGCACCACGTCGATAGCCAAGAAAGAGACATTCGACAAATACCTCTTCTTGGGTTCGCCTTACAACAAGCGTGAGGAGATGACCGACAAGCAGTACTACCAATTCATGGTGTGGCATCGTGGCCTTGCCGTGCCCGCCGCACGCGACCTTGACGACTCCAGCGTGAAACGTGGCAAGAAACTCTTCACCGAGATGGGCTGCGCCCAATGCCACCGTCCGTCGTGGAAGACCGGCAGCGACAACATGTGGGTGGATGCCGCCATCAAGAGTTATGCCGACGCCAACGGCCTTGCAAAAGATGGCGACTACACGAAACTGCTTCCCAAATACTCCAACCAGATTATCTGGCCTTACACCGACATGGTGCAACACCGCCTGTTCATGATCAACGACATACGCACCGGATGGTGCCGCACAACACCATTATGGGGGAGAGGCCTGTCACGCCAACTGACTGGCGCCGACGACCGTCTTCACGACTGCCGCGCACGCACTGAGGTGGAGGCCATAATGTGGCATGGATATTCCAAGCAAAGCGACGCCTACGACTCCACTGTCAAGTTTTTCAATCTCAGCAAGAGCGACCGTGATGCTGTCGTGAAATTCATACGCTCCATCTGACAACGTCCAATAGTTGGCAAGCTGCACATGGCAGGCTTGCCAACATTTCTTCATAAGTAGGTGATCAAAATTAGATGATAGTATTTTATGATTTATTTGGATGCAGATTTTTCTCTCAGACGAAGGAGCATAGCGGGCTATGTAACTGAGGATGAGTGAAAAAATATGCGCCAAAGAAACATAAAAGACTATGCAACACCTACAAGGATGATAGTTACAGATAATTTTGATTACCTACTTAACAAACATGCATCCCGCAATCACCACATCCTTCAAGCACAAAGTCTTGAAATGTATCATAATTACACTCTATTGCGCCCTCATACTGACAATGGGCACAGCTACATTCATCGAGAAGCAACACGGCCCCAATTATGCAGCCAGCCACATATATGGTTCATGGTGGTTTTGCATGATGTGGGCGCTCCTAACAGCAACAGGAGCCATTTGGCTTTTCATGCGGATGAGGGCCCAAAGCAACCGTCGCTGGCCTGTGGTGATCTTGCATATAGCCTTCATCATCATCTTGACAGGAGCACTCACCACACACCTCTCCTCGTCGAGCGGGGTGATATACCTGCGGGAAGGCGAAACGGCCAACCAATATATGGAGACGGAAAACAAGATGATGCGCACCCTGCCATTTCATGTAAGCCTCAACCATTTCGAAATAACATACCATGAAGGCACCACATCGGCAGCCGACTAC
>CAMJLI010000105.1 GCA_946406585.1 uncultured Prevotellaceae bacterium
TGGGAGTGGATGTGACACTGCACAACAACCTCACTTGCAAGTTGGAATACAAGACCACAAGAGTGGTGAACCTCAGCACCACAAGTGTCCAGGTGAACGAGACCACGAGCAAGGACTGGGTGATAGGCTTTGGTTATAAGATCAACGACTTCAAGTTCTTTGGAGGCAGAAACCACAGGAAGGTGAAAGGAAGCAACAAGAACAAAGGAGACGGCGATGACAACAGCCAGAATCAGAACAGGAGCCAGAGCAATACAAGGGGCAACAACAAGGGCTTCAACCATGACCTCAATTTGCGCTTTGACTTCTCTTACCGCGACCAGGCCAACATCACACGCGACATCGCTTCCATGACGAGCCAGGCCAGCAGTGGAAACACGGCTCTGAAGTTCTCTTTCAATGCCGACTACACCATCTCAAAACTCATGACAATGACATTCTATTTCGACTCGCAGACAAACACTCCTTTGCTCTCCGCAAGCAGTTACCCGACAACGACGAGAGATTTCGGACTGAGCCTGAAGTTCTCGCTCACACGATAACTGATGTCGATGATGGATGGCAAACATTGGCTATTTTTGAAACTTACTTACATGTTGAAAATGTATCTCAGATATTGTTTCTCGTGCCTTATGATGGCACTTTCTCTTGGATTGTTTGCTCAAGATGTCGTTTTCACGGAAAGCAGCGATACACCATACGGTTCTGACGGGGCAGGAGTATATAACGGATGGCTCGACGTCATGAGGCAGCGTATGGACAAGATGCTCGACGACAAGCTGTTGCAGACATCCCAACTGGGACTCATGGTCTACGACCTCGATACCGACCAGGTGGTGTATGCCTACAATGAGCGGCAACGGCAGCGCCCGGCATCGGTCATGAAGCTTGTGACTTCCATCACGGCGCTCGACATGCTCGGTGGCGACTATGGATACAGCACCAGTTTCTGCTACAGGGGTACGCTGAAAGCCGACACGCTGTTGGGTGACCTGTATTGTGTGGGAGGGTTCGACCCCACCATCAGCCGCAGTGACATGAGGGAGTTCGCTGACACCATAAGGAGGTTTGGCATCAGCCATATTGATGGAATGATAGTGCTCGACCTGACCATGAAGGACACCCTGTCTTATGGCAATGGGTGGTGCTGGGATGATGACAACGACAAGCTCACCCCCCTGCTCGTGGACAAGAAAGACCAGTTCTTAAGTGTCTTCGTAAGCGAGTTGAAGAATGCCGGCATCAGCCTTAGCGTCACTTACGGGAAGGGCAGGCTGCCGCAATACTGCACGGAAATCTACCGCCATCGCAGCAGCATGGACAAGGTGCTGAATAGGATGATGAAGGAGAGCGACAACCTGTATGCCGAGTCGATGTTCTACCAGATAGCAAAGGCCGGGTCGCCACAAACCGCCAAGGCGTCAGACGCGTCGGGTGCAATGAAGAGGTTGATATACCGGTTGGGTCTCGATCCCGTGAACTATACTTTCGCCGATGGCAGCGGACTGTCGCTCTACGACTATGTGTCAGCCGAGATGATAGTCAGGCTTCTTCGACATGCGTATTCGCATAGGGACATTTTCGAGCACCTCTATCCGGCATTGCCCATCGCCGGGGTGGATGGGACATTGGAGAAGCGAATGACATCAGGACCCGCACGAGGCAATGTCCATGCCAAGACGGGAACCGTGACGGGCGTGTCCACCCTTGGAGGGTTTTGTCGCGCTTCCAATGGCCATCAACTGTGTTTCGCCATCCTCAACCAGGGTGTGGTGAGGGCATCGGATGGAAGGGCTTTCCAAGACAAGGTTTGCGATGCGCTATGCAGATGAGTTTTTTGAATGATAAAATCAAGATATGACAAACTTCAGCAATGACGATTTCTGGAAGCCCGTGGTCACCACAAGGCAAATCATCCAAGGGGAAGACACCATAGTATGCGTAAGCCTTGACAGGGAAGGAGACTGGGAGGCATTGGGAAACGAGGAGTTTTCCGATGACGACTTGGATGTGCTGTCGGTGGAGGAAATGTTGCAGTTGGACCCGACTCTCGCCTCGTTGCCGGAAATGGAATGCGGACAGGTGGCCGTACGCGATGGCAAGGAGGCACCATGGCAAGTGGAAGATGCCGACGAATAAGTCTGCTCAGCCCATCCTCGACACTTTGCGAAGTTCTTCCTCTTGAACAATCTTTATCTTTTTGCCGTCGATGACGATGAGCTTCTCATCGGCAAAGGTGGATAGCGTGCGGATGGCATTGCTTGTCGTCATGTTCGACAGGTTGGCCAAGTCCTCGCGGCTAAGGTAAATGCCCAGGGTGCAGCCATCCTCCTCCACGTCGTAATTGTCCTTCAGAAACAGCAATGCCTCTGCCAGGCGTCCTCTGATATGCTTTTGCGTCAGGTTCACGGTGCGGTCGTCAGACTGGCCTAGAAGCACTGACAGATGGCGCACCACATGAAGGCTCATGCGGGGATTCTGCAGCATCACCTGCTCTATTGCTTCCATGGGAATGGACGCTATGACGGATGGTTCGAAAGCCGTGGCGGTGGAGCGGTGGATGGCATTGGCGAAATAGGCACGGTAGCCGAACATCTCGATGGGCTTTATTACACGGATGATCTGGTTGCGGCCGCCCACACCGTTCTTCACCACTTTCACCTTCCCGCTGACGAGGACATACATGCGGTCGGGGTGGTCCTTCTCGCTGTATATTTCTGCATTGCGCTTGTAATGGTTGATTGTAAGATTTTCCGATAGCAAGGTGCGCTCGCTATCGGTTAGCCAAGGCCAAATGTCGAACAATTCTTTGGCTATGGAAGACTTTTCGTGTGTCTTGTCGGGTTGATGCATGATGATATGATGCAAAAATACAGTTTTTTGCTGTAAAGGGAGCCAATAAACTGCCGAAAATGTGTTTTTCAAATGAAAAAGGTACATTTTTGGAAAAAACAAGCACTTTTTTTTGATTTTATGGGCATAATTATTTACCTTTGAAGAAATTTACATTCAGTGCGGCTGTTGGCGCGCACATGTAGGTTGTGTGTGTGCCACATTTCTGCCAGCATGGCAAGTCTAGACTGATGGCAAACAATTTCCCTTTCGGCTGGGATACTCACCGAATGGGGTTAAATCTGATACGATTGACTTAAACCTTAATAGAACAACTATGAGTTATCTACGATTAGAAAAGGCGCTGATGACCAACTTGCAGGAGTCGCTGCCCCGCGAATTGTTGAGGACAAACCGCTCGGGCGCTTATTCTTGCTCCACCATTGTAGACTGCAACACGCGAAAGTATCACGGACTGCTTGTGGTGCCCATCCCTGAATTGGACGATGAAAACCACGTGCTCCTGTCATCTCTCGACGTGACAGTGATACAACATGGGGCGGAATTCAACCTCGGACTCCACAAGTATCAAGGCAACCACTTTAGCCCAAAGGGGCACAAGTACATCCGGGCTTTCGACTGCGACAAGGTGCCTACCACCATCTACAGGGTGGGAGGCGTCGTGCTCAAGAAGGAAGTCGTTTTCCAACATTATGAGGACAGAATCCTCATCAGGTACACTCTCGACGAGGCTCATTCTGCCACTACTCTGAGGTTCAGACCTTTCTTGGCTTTCAGAAGTGTCAGGGCTTTCACTCACGAAAACAATACCGCTAGTCGCGACTACTCAGCTGTCGACAACGGTATCAAGACCTGCATGTATGCCGGATACCCAGATTTGTACATGCAGTTCAGCAAGAAAAACGAATTCGTGTTCCAACCCGACTGGTACAGGGGAATCGAATATCCCAAGGAGCAGGAGAGAGGATATGCTTCGAATGAAGACCTCTACGTGCCAGGATATTTCGAGGCCGAAATCAAAAAGGGCGAGAGCATCGTGTTCGCTGCATCTACTTCAAAGATACGTTCCAACACCCTCAAGAAACTCTTTGAGAAAGAGGTGGAAGAGCGTAACCCAAGAGACAACTTCTTCCACTGCCTCGTAAATGCCGCACACCAATTCCACAAGAGACTGCCCAACGACGACAGGTATCTCCTCGCTGGATATCCTTGGTTCAAGTGCAGGGCAAGAGACACCTTCATCTCGCTGCCGGGACTCACTCTCGCCATAGAGGAGCAGGACTACTTCGAGCTGGTGATGAAGACGGCAGAGAAGGAGCTTAGGGCTTTCATGGACAACAAGCCCATCAAGGGCCACATTTATGAAATCAACCAGCCAGACGTGCCACTCTGGGCTATCTGGGCCATACAGCAATATGCCAAGGAGTGCGGAAGACCAAAATGCTTCGACATGTATGGAAAACTGGTGGACGACATCATCGACTACATCGTGGAAGGTGGGCACCCGAACCTCACTCTTGAGGAGAACGGACTGCTGCATACCGAGGGCAGAGACCAAGCCGTGACATGGATGAACTCCACAGCCAATGGCAGGCCGGTGGTGCCACGCACGGGATTCATCGTGGAATTCAATGCCTTGTGGTACAATGCCCTTAGATTCGGTGCTTCCATGGCTGCCGAACTGGGCAAGGAAGACAGGGCTGCCGAACTGGAGGCAAGGGCCGAGAAGTGCAAGGTGTCGTTTGTGGATACCTTCCTTAATGAATATGGTTACCTGTACGACTATGTTGATGGCAACATGATAGATTGGAGCGTAAGGCCAAACATGATTTTCGCCGTGGCTCTCGACTATTCTCCTCTCTCGCAAGAGCAAAAGAAGAGTGTGCTCGACGTTTGCACGAGGGAACTGCTCACTCCCAAGGGACTGCGTTCGCTGTCGCCGAAGAGTGGAGGCTACAACCCAATGTATGTGGGACCTCAGACTCAACGCGACTATGCATACCACCAGGGCACGGCATGGCCTTGGCTGGGAGGATTCTACATGGAGGCCAGCCTGAAGCTTTACAAGCGCACACGACTGAGCTTCTTGGAAAGGCAAATGGTGGGATATGAGGAAGAAATGGACTACCACTGCCTGGGCACAATAAGCGAACTCTTCGACGGCAACCCGCCATTCCTGGGCAGAGGTGCCATGTCGTTCGCCATGAACGTGGCTGAAATCCTCCGTACACTCAACATGCTCGAATCTTACAAATATAATAAATAGGGAGGACACAAAATATGAAAGTTTTAATGTTTGGATGGGAGTATCCTCCTCATGTGTTTGGTGGACTCGCAACTGCTAATTACGGTATTTCTGAGGGACTTCATGCACAAGGCGACATAGACATCACGCTTTGTCTGCCGAAACCATTCGGAGATGAGGACACCTCGGCTTGCAAGATTGTTGGCATGTGTGCCGTGCCCATTGCCTACCGCGACGTGAATTATGACTATGTGAAGGAGCGCATAGGCAACATCATGGATCCTGACTATTACTACAGGCTCAGGGACCACATTTATGCCGATTTCAACTACATGCACGTCAACGACCTCGGATGCATGGAATTCGCCGGGGGATATCCCAAAAACCTGCACGAGGAAATCAACAACTATTCTGTCATTGCAGGCGTGGTGGCTCGTACCGAAGACTTCGACATCATACATGCACACGACTGGCTTACATACCCTGCTGGCATTCATGCCAAGAAAGTAAGCGGCAAACCCCTCTGCATTCACGTGCATGCCACCGACTTCGACCGCAGCCGTGGCAAGGTGAACCCCACTGTGTATTCCATAGAGAAGGATGGCATGGACAATGCCGACTGCATCATGTGCGTCTCCGACCTCACAAGGCGTACGGTGATAAACCACTACTTCCAGGATCCCAAAAAGGTGTTCACGGTGCATAATGCCGTGTATCCGCTGCAAAAGGAACTGCAAGAAATACCAAGACCCGACCACACGGGAAAGGAAAAGGTGGTGACGTTCCTCGGGAGAATCACGATGCAGAAGGGACCGGAATACTTCGTGGAAGCTGCCACCATGGTGCTGCACCGCACCCGCAACGTGCGTTTCTGCATGGCAGGGTCGGGCGACATGATGGACGCCATGATACAGCTCGCAGCCGAAAGAGGCATTGCAGACAGATTCCACTTCCCGGGATTCATGAGGGGCAAGCAGGTGTATGAGTGCCTCAAGGACTCTGATGTGTATGTCATGCCTTCTGTGAGCGAGCCTTTCGGCATTTCGCCACTCGAGGCCATGCAGTGTGGCACGCCTTCCATCATATCGTGGCAAAGCGGATGTGCCGAGATATTGCACAACTGCATCAAGGTGGACTATTGGGACATTCACGCTCTCGCTGATGCCATCTACTCCATCTGTCATAACGACAGTCTTTTCCACTTCCTGCAAGATGAAGGAAAACGAGAAGTTGACCAAATCACTTGGGAAAAGGTGGGAAGATGGATCAAGGAACTTTACATCCGTACACTTAACAAGTAATCTAAAAAACACCAGATATGAAAACAATTTGCTTATACTTTGAGATTCACCAAATAATACATCTCAAGCGTTATCGGTTCTTCGACATTGGTACCGACCATTACTATTACGACGATTACGAGAACGAACGTTCCATCACCGACATTGCCAACCGTTCTTACATTCCTGCACTCTCTGCCATACAGGAGATGATAGACCGTCATGGAGACTATTTCAAGGTGGCTTTCTCCCTTTCAGGAACAGGCATTGAGCAACTTGAGATGCACGCTCCACAAGTGCTCGAAAAACTTCAGGATCTTGCAAAGACTGGCTGCGTGGAGTTCCTCGCCGAACCATACTCTCATGGACTGGCTGCTTTGGCCAACGAGGCTTCTTTCGAGCGTGATGTGAAAAAGCAGGTAGTGAAAATCAAGGAGTATTTCGGACAAGAGCCACAGGTGCTGCGCAACTCTTCGCTCATCTATAGCGACGACATTGGCGGACAGGCTGCTGCCATGGGATTCAAGGG
>CAMJLI010000106.1 GCA_946406585.1 uncultured Prevotellaceae bacterium
GCAGACAGTGCTTAAGGCAGGCAACGACCCACGTGCTCTTGGTGTGTTCGTCTCCACAGGTGCATTTGGTCTTGCTGTTGGGGCATTTTGGTGCTCTTGGCAATTGTTGTTGGTCATCATGACCCTTGTCTGCCTTCTGGCATTGGTGTATGTGCAACATGACACAGCGAGCATCATGGCACATGCTGACACGTCACTGAAGTCACGCTTGCGTCATGCTCATGTTATTGCCGCCATACTGGTATTGATGGCTTTTGTGATGTTTCGCTCCTCCATGGGAGAGGCATTCACCTCGGGCATGAACAAGGGTGGGGGAGTGATATTGCTCATTGGCGCCACTGCTATGTTGGGCAAGATGTCGGGTGGCTGGCTTGCGCGTCATTTCGGTGCAATGCGGTCGTTTGTCATTTTGTTGGTGTCTTCTCTTGCCTGTTATGCATTAGGCGGCACAGGCATTGGCATCGTCTTGTTGGGCTTGTTTCTCGTTAATTGCACCATGCCCATAACATTGTATTGGGCAAATGCCGTACTGCCAGGGAGAGAGGGCCTTGCTTTCGGACTGCTTGCAGCTGCCTTGATACCCGGTTTTTTGGTAGCTTACTTGTAATGTCGTGGCATGATAGAAAGCATCTTTTCCATATCGCCGTCTGACGTGTTGCTTGCTCTTGTAGCCACCATCCTCATCGAATTGGGGGTGCTGTACCTCTTGGGTGAGAAGCGCAAGCGGGTGCTTTTGGCATCAGTGGTTATAAATGTGGCAACCAATGTGCCTCTGAATCTTTTTTCCAACCATCTGCATGGCATTGGAGAGGTGCTGATGGCCGAACTCCTTGTTGCCATTGTCGAGGCATTGTGGTATTACCTATGGGTGAAAGATGTCAGAATGTCCGTTTGTTATGGCTTTTTGTGCAATGCCATCAGCTTCCTCTTGGGATTATTGTTCTACCTTTTGATTATCTATTTATCTTAGTTCCACAGTCACGGATGATCCGTTGTTGCCGAAAAATTCCATAAAAGGGTATTGGTTTTTCGGAAAGATGGACAAGTCGATGTCCACCGTCGTTTCGCCATGTAAGAAAATCGTCTTGATAACCTCGCTCTTGTGATTGTACAGCTCCACCCTTGTCATTGGCATGGTCGCCCTTACGTGGAAGATGCGTTTTGTGTCCACCTCCCCATCCACGTCTATGGGTTCCATGTTTTGCTTCGACACTTGTGGGGTCTCATCGCAAGTTGTGTAGTAGTTGTCGCTTTCTTCGAATCCCATTCCCATGCCTCTGAGCATCTGTATTGCATATCGCACGCCAAGCAGCTGATACCCGGTGGTCGTGAAATGTACGTTGTCCACCGAGGCGTCACAACATTTGGATGTGGCCACCAACGAGTTGGGTATGCGGTTGGGCAATTTGTTGATGGTGACATTTGAGTGCGCATATTTGCCATGGTTCCGCTCGTTCACCGTCTCGCCTACTACAAATGGTACCTTTTGGGGGTCGAGTTTCAGGTCGTGGATGATGTCGTGATATATTTTGTCCACCTTTTCCAGCCATCGGTCATCGCAGTAGTCTGTCTCGCCGTGATGCATCAGGATGCCGCGAATCTCACCCTCTTTCTGTGCCTGGCGGGCTATCTTTATGAATCTTTCGTATGGATTGCCCCCATATGCCTTTATTTGAGCCTTCATCCTTTCGTCGGTTATGCCCTTGATGTATGCCTTGCATTGGTTCTTGTCGAACAAATCTATCTCGCAATTGTCCACCGCCACCATCACTACGCCAATCTTGATGTTGCGAGGTAGGTTGCGGCGCATGGTGTAGGCGAAATATTCCACAAGCGACGCGCCGCTATCAGGTCCGCAGAGAGGTGGTAGTGCCTTGCGCCAGGTTCCAAGCTTGCGGTCCTCTTTGCCGTCGATGGCCGAGAGGCTGTAGAAGTTTTCCACCTCCATAGCTCCGGCATCGGAGAGGTTGCCGTGACCCACCATGTTGGTCTGCCCGAAACACAGGTAGATGAAGAAATGGTCATCAGCACTTTGTGCGTTTGTGGGAAACAAGTACGCCACGACAAGCGACAGCAAAAATGAACGTAATGTCATTTCAATGTCATTGTATGTGTTGGTTCTTTCATAAGGGGGCATGCCAGTGTATCCCTTTTAGAAGTAGTATGTGAAATGGTATCCTATGCGGGCTTTTTCTTCCCCAAGGTTCTTCTCACCGTTAATGGAGTTGTTGAATGGCTTGTCGAAGTAGTGCTTGTAGTATACGCCGAAGTCCAAATTGCGGCTCTTCCATCCAAGCATGGGTATGACGGCAAAACTGTGGTCGCTCAGCACGTGCCCCTCCTTGTAGTAATGTTTTAGCACGCCGCCTTCACGTAGCCTCATGCCAACTTCAGCTCCACATCCGACATAGAACTTCGTCCATTTGCTTGTGCGGAACAAGTTCAGTTTCAGAAATGCGGGAACGACAAGTTGTGCACCTGCATCCACAATGCTGAGGCCATTCTTTTCATCATCGGGACGTGGGTCGCCTGCCAGATATTCGATGTATTCCACGCCGAACGAAACGTTCAACAGGTCGGTAAAACGCCCAATGTTGGCCATGGCTCCCAAACCGATGCCAGCGGCTTTGTAAAAGTCGGTAGTCTGGTAGATTCCCATGGTAAAGAATCCTTTCTTGCTTTCTTCGCTCTTGGGCTTTTGGGGTTCAGCACTGATGGTTTTCCATTGTGCCATGCATGCCAATGGGAGTAATGTGAGAAATAGGATGAATGTTTTTTTCATGACGAATTATTATTAATTATGATTGGGTGTAATTTGGATGGTGGTGTTTTGTTGTTGCTTGTTCACATTTCAATTGTCACGTAACTTACGTGTTATTAGCACTTACTTTGCAAAAGTACAATTTTTTGCTGAAATAGTCACCTTTTAGTAACAGTTTTTTTTTCTACACATCCTGAGACAAAAAACATTTGGTTTTGGCAAATAAAAGACAGCGCAATGCAAATAAAACATGTTTTATTTTGCATTGCGCTCTACTTGCACTATCTTTGCTGCAAGAATATAAAAAATAGTTGCTATGACATTATTAGATCTAATTATACCAGGTCAGCCTTACAGGCCAAGACGCCATCGTTGGGACATCGACACTGTTGTCCAAAGTGGGGAGGACGTAAAGGCTGCTGATTCTGCAAACTCGTTGCCTTCGGGAGGACAGGAGGTTGTGGATACCGTGAACGCCATACCAGCCAACACCGATGCCGTGGCAGACAGCGTGAACTCCAGTCAGTTGGCTCCATCCCTGATGGACCGGCTTGGAGGTGGCGACGACTCGTCCATCTTGTTGTGGGCTATCGTCGCCGTGCTCTTTGCTCTTGCCATCTGCCTGTATTTTGTCTATACTTATAGACGTATGCTGAAAGGCACTCGCAGGGTTTGACTAAGACCTTCCTCTCTCCTTTTCCCATGCCGTCTGGATGTCGCTCATAGTGATGTCCAGCAGTTGCATGTTGCGGAATAGCTCGGGCAGTGCTTGTTCCATGAATGTCTTGCGACGGCTGTCCATTATTTTCTCCTTTGCTCCTGCTTTCACGAAGTAGCCCAGTCCACGTTTGTTGTATATTATCTCATCGCGTGCCAGTTGGTCGTATGCCTTCATTGCCGTGTTGGTGTTCACTTGCAACAGCACTGCATACTCTCGTACACTTGGTATGCGTTCATCCTCCTTGTATTGCCCGGAAAGGATCTCGTCGCAGAGGCGTTCCGCCATCTGTATGTATATTGCTTTGTCGTTGCTGAAGTTCATACGTTAGTCCATTTAGAGGTGATGATTTGAAATCGATTGAAAATCTTGTAACTCAACCAGAAGTTGAAGAGCGAGAGTGCTGTTAGCACAAAGATGGCTGCAATCCTGAAATTGTCGGCATTCTGCATGAAGCTGTCCAAGTCAATCTTGAATTGACCGTTTTCGCCAAAGATTGTTTTCAGTACATAAATCCCGACAATAAACAGCAGAATCAAGAATGTTGTAACGATCAAGAATGACCTTCGCCTGAACCATGTGCCGCCAAGGACATAGAGCGAACATGCCCAAAGTCCGATGCATCGTGACATCCACTCTCTCAGGCTCTCTGTTTTCGTAATGTCTTCCGAGATCGAATCGAACAAAGACTTGATGCAGCTGAACCATTCGTTTCCCAAAATTGCGAATATCAACATGTGGATGGTGTCGCCGATGGCAAGACCTATGAAAATGCATATCGGAATGATAATGACCGCCATTATGAATGCGGTGAGATAACGCTCCAGATTGGTGGCAGGCAAGGTGAGGTAAGCTATGCGCTTCTGCTTGGTCTTCAGTGTGGAGAATATTCCGCAGAATGACAAATAGCAGCCAATAATGACACAAAGCATCGACATTGCAAACCCTGACTTGGTCATTATGATGTAAGCGGGGGTTGGCATCATGCCCCTATTCCCCATAAAGGAAAAGGTTGATTCCAGCACCACTGCTAAAATGGTGGTGGCGCCAGTGTAGGTCAGCAAGCGGCCTCGGTTCTCGCAAAAGTACCAGCGGAACGTGTTCCAAAATCTCTTTATATTGAATTGTCTCATTTTCTTACGTGTATATAGGTTCTTGTACTTGTTCTTCCAAACTTAAAAAGTAAAATACTTGCCGATAAGTTGCCTGCTGCAAAACAGCTTGTAGGACAGCCATGCCTGGAGTGCGCTTAAAGCCAACAGCAGGATGTCAACCAGAGCAAGGTTCCTGTTGATGAAGTGGCCTATCGTGCCCTTGTCATGGAATATGTCGCTTGGATTTACGATCTGTATGAACAGGATGAACACCACAAGCAGGGTGAGGGCAGAGAACACCCAACCGTATTTTATGTTGCGGGCCAGGTTGGCACCCATCATGAAATAAGTGTGCAGCCAGATGGCAAGAGTTATCAGAAAGTATCCCTTGCTTGCTGAAGCGGGTTTGGAGGGTGTGCTGAGAACATTCCATGTGTCAGCCAGTACGAATCCAAGTGGTTGACGCTGAATGACAAGACCTACAAGATATTGCAAGCCATCAGCAATGATGATGCCAATGAGACATATAAAGAGGTTTATCAAAAATGCTGTCAGGTAGCGCACAATAAACTTCTCAAGATTGCTTGCTGGAATCATTGCCAAATCACGAAGAGCGTCTTTGCGGTTGTAGAACGACATCAGCATATAGCCTCCCCCCATGATTACGCTTGCGACAAGTATGCCTATTACAGCACCCACCGGCATGCTTGTGGAGTTGGATGGGTCCTTGCCAAAAGCAACAACAAGATTTGGCACTTGCAAGAAAATACACATAAAAGACACGTAGCTCGCAAAACTCTTGCGGTAGTAGGGCATGTCAGTCACGATGGTCCATCGTGTGAAGCGCCCCATTCGTTGTAGGTTGAAGTTGGCCATTACTTTTCGTTATTTAGTTTGCCAAATGTCACTGCATTGAAAAGCAACTCAAGATTGAGTGGTGTTTCAATTTCATCTTCTTTGCGAAGGGTGATGACGGCGTTGCCTTGCACTGATGGCTCGCTATATATAACGTCGTCGGTAGAGGCACCTGTTGGCCTGTATTCGAAACTGTAACGGTCGCAGATGTCTCCCACTGAGGCGTTGAGCAACAAGCGGCTGCGGCTTAGGATGAGGATGTGGTCGAGTAGCGACTCCACGTCGTGCACCTGGTGCGTGGAGATGATGAGCGTGCGGTCGTCGGTCATGTGGCGTGTCACCGTGCGGCGGAACTGCGCTTTTGACGGTATGTCGAGACCATTGGTAGGCTCGTCCATGAGCAAAAAGCGGGTGCCGGCAGCAAGGGCGAAACTCATGAAAACTTTCTTTTTCTGACCCATTGAGAGTGACTGGAGTTTCAGCGAGGTCGGCATGTCGAAGTCTTCGAGGCATCCATTGAGCACCTCTTGGCTGAAATGAGGATAGAACGGACGGTTGATGCGTACATACTCATCGAGTGACATTGCTGGGAGGTCGAATTCCTCAGGTACGATGAATAGTTCCTCCAGCACTTCGGGGCGGCGCTTGAAACTCTCCACGCCGTTGATGGTCACTGAACCACCTTTGGGCCTGAGCAGACCTGCTATAAGGTAGAGCAGTGTGCTTTTGCCAGTGCCGTTCTTGCCAAGAAGACCATAGATGTTGTTCTCTTTCAGTTGCAGGCTGAAATGGTCAAACACACTTTCTTTTGAACCTGCATATCTGTAGCTGATGTTTTTTACGTCTATCATGATTGTGTTTTTTTATTTTGATGTTTCTTGTTATTCCTATTTTTCAGCGATGCCTTTAGCGATTACTGCCGTTGTTTGCCGACCCTGCCAGCAGCAACTGCTCGAATGGGTCTGATACTATTAGGCTGTTTATCACTTGTTGTCTTCCTTGCTGGTTGATGTGCAGGTATTCCACACTGGCGAGGTGTCCGTTCTCACACTTGTAGATGGTCTTTTCATCCATGGCTTTCCAGTCGTTTTCTTTCTTTCCCCAGATGCTGTGGGTCAGTTCGTAGCCGTCGGTGTCGTAAGTCATCTGCAAGCGGTGGCTGGCTTGGTAGTTCTTGTTCCATGGGTTCCACTTGAAGGTGGTCTTCTCTGTGAGGCGTCCTTGTTCATCGTAGCTGAATTGGTGGTACAGTTTCGGTGTGATGTAGTTGCCTTCGCGTTCGTACACGTACATTGTATTTACTTTGCCGTTCTCTATGTCGGCGTTATAAATAAATTTGGAAGTGCAGTCATTGAGTACATTGATATACATGTTGAGCACTGTGAGGATGGTGATGATGGTTTGCATGGTGGTTATATTTTTAATGTTATATTTTAGAGTTGCATCTTTAGTGTTTTAGTGTACTACCTTAATAGTACA
>CAMJLI010000107.1 GCA_946406585.1 uncultured Prevotellaceae bacterium
GGGTGTTTGGTTGTCATTTGCTTTTCCCATTTTTGTATGTCACAATAAAGTGTTTCTATACTCTTTTGTAATCTTATTTCCATTTAATCTGTTCCACCTCATATCCGGCATCGCAGAGTTTCTGAACGATGCCATGCTCACCTATCAAGTGACCAGAGCCAAAGACAAACATCGTTGGCTTTTCACGCATCGCTGCCACCATCTTCGGGAGCCATTTCTCGTTACGGTCTTTCAATACCGCTGTCTGTTTTCTGGCCTCAGGAAGATAAAACGTTATGAAACCTTCAAAATCTCCTTTCCTCCAATAGTTGCAAATCTCCTCGTAGCCATCCACTCCTTCTGCTCCCTTCAAGAGCTTTTGTTTACGTTCGTCATAACCTTTCAGGAAAGCCATCAACGAGTCGGCCTGCTCCTCGATGGACAGTAGTGTAGTTTGATTTACTATGATTTCTTGAGGCAATAGATTCTCGCCATCAAGTCCACCAACGTTCCAACCGAGTTCCTTGGCCTTTTGCATGAGGACAAAGTCCATGGCCATTTTTTTCATGTGCTTCTTCCTGAATTCTTTCATCAGGGGCCTGAGAAGGAAACCCTGAAAATCAGCGGGAGACCAGTTTTGCAATATATCTTTCCAAGTCGGGTCTTCCAAATTGATGGGTATGATTTCCTTGAACTTCTCTTTCAGGATTCCTCCATTCTCTTCGTCTATGACATCGAAGATGTTTTTGCCATCGGGATACTTGACTTTCTGTTTTGCTTCCTTCTGCTGAAACAACCTGTCAGGACTCATCTGCTCCATTGTTGGGGGAATGTACTCTACATACATCTGTTGGCAGTGTGCTTCTGCCTCCTTGTATTCAGCGATGCTGTCGAGCAAAGAGGCTGACAGCACGTGTATGGTGCCAAGCATGTACGACGGCTCTGAAAGACCATTTCCGCTAATGCGGAAGAGGAACTGTGCATCAGCGGTAAAGGCGATGAAAGTGAAGAGGGCTATGATGATTATTCTTTTCATCGTTGTTTCTGATTTTTGGATGCATGGAAACATGGTCACCACGACAGAAGAGCAGGTCTATCAGTGCTCTCGGCCATTCCGTGCCGTTTTTGTCATTCAGTCATAAAACAGTTGTATAAATTTACAATGCAAAAATAACATTTTCTTTTTAACTATTCAAGTATAATGTCTCCGAAACCATACTTTTTTAATATGTTTCGGATAGGTCATAGTTTCTATTCATAAGTCTGTCGTAGGTGATTTTCATGAAAGGCACCAAACTTTTTGCAAGGAAGTATGAAGCTTGTTGTGAAAAATAAATACCTTTGCATACCCCAATGGACTAACGTTGACACCTCTTTTTTCGTATGAAGGATTTCATCGCAATAGACTTTGAAACAGCAAACGGACAGCCATCAAGCATCTGTTCGGTGGGCGTGGTAATAGTGAAACAGGGAGAGATGGCAGACTCTTTCTATAGTCTTGTGCATCCTGAGCCAGACTACTACAGCTATTTCTGCCGGAGGGTGCATGGAATTGGGCCTGCCGACACTGACAATGCCCCCATTTTCCCAAAGGTGTGGAGAGAGGTGATGGACAGGGTGGCTGCTTTCTTCCCTCATGATTTGTATGAAGCCCCGCCAGTGCCTTTCGTCGCCCATAATGCCAGTTTCGACCAAGGATGCCTCAAGGCGGCATTCAAGACATATACGATGGATTATCCCGACTATCTGTTCGTTGACACCCTGTCTGCCTCAAGAAGGCTTTTCGGGAAAAAACTGCCAAACCATCAACTGCAAACTGTGGCTGCCGCTTGCGGATACGACCTTAGGAATCATCATCATGCATTGGCTGATGCCGAGGCTTGCGCTGTTATTGCCATGCATATTTTTTGAGTTCAAGGAACTATTTGTCAATTATGTCTTGTTTTTGTCGACCTTTATTAATATCTTTGCACATTAAAGAGAAGCAGAATGACTGACAGGTGGCATGGAAAAAGCCCATTTTGGGTTGTGATGATGGTGATGACATGTGTCGTCGCTTTCATATCTTCATGTTCCACCACCAAATTTGTGCCGGATGGGCAATACCTGCTTCAAGGCGTGAAAGTGAAGTCGAACGACAAGGACTTCGACGCAGACAACTTGCAACAATATATCAGGCAGAAGGGAAACTCAAAATGGTTCTCGCTTTTCAAGATTCCACTTGGCGTGTACGACATGGCTGGGCGTGACTCCACCAAATGGATAAACCGAATGCTCAAGAATGTTGGAGAACCGCCTGTGTTGTATGATACATTGCAAGCCAACGTCACCTCGCAGGACTTGCTCAGGGCCATGCAAAACATGGGATACATGAATGCAAAAGTGGAGCATTCTGTAAAGGTAAAGGGGAAAAAACTAAAGGCCATATATGAATTGTATCCGGGAAAGTCTTTCAGAATAAGATATCTGAGATACGACATCCAAGACGAGAATATTGGGAAGATATTGGCTGAGAATGATTCTGCACTCCTGACGCTCAAGAGCGGCATGCCTTTCACCATCAATGGTCTCGACCAGGAAAGGGCAAGGATTACCTCATTGCTCTTGGACAGGGGGTACTACAGGTTTCACAAGGAATTCATCAGATTCGAGGCTGACACCATGAGAGGGAGCAGGTTGGTGGATGTCACCATGCATTTGTTGAAATATAGAGAGCATTCCGACTTGCCGGAAACCAACCACCCTTGTTATAAGATCAGAAACATCACTTATAACTGCATTGACTCCGCCACGGTTTTTATCAATCAGAAGGTGCTCACCAACAATACAGCAATGGTGGAGGGCGAGCCTTATTCCGCAACGGACGTACAAAGAACTTACAACAACTTCAGCAGGTTGCATGCGGTGAGGTCCACTAATTTGAGATTGGTGGAAATACCTGATTCCAACTTGATAGATTGCCATGTGCAATATGGCGTAAACAAACCAAGTACGATCATCTTCCAACCAGAAGGGACAAATACGGCTGGTGACTTGGGAGCGGCCGTGTCGGTTACTTACCAGAATAGAAACCTTTTCCATGGATCGGAGTTGCTTTCCGTGCAGCTTCGTGGCGCCTTCGAGGCAATCACCGGTCTGGAGGGATATCAAAACGAAGACTACATGGAATATGGCGTGGAGTCGAAAATCTCATTCCCAAGGTTTGTGGCTCCTTTCCTTTCAAATGATTTCAAAAGGGATGTTAGCTCCACATCTGAGCTGTCTTTCAGCTACAACATGCAGAACAGGCCGGAATTTCACCGGAGGGTGCTTTCTGCTTCGTGGAGGTATAGATGGGCAAAGCCTTATGACAGATGGACTTATAGTTGGGATGCCATAGACCTCAACTATATCTACATGCCATGGATCTCATCTACTTTCAAACATGAATACCTCGACAGCGTAAGCAATAGAAACGCCATTCTCAGATACAATTATGAAGACCTGTTCCTGGTGAGAATAGGTGGAGGATTCACTTATAATGATGGAGTGACTGCATTGAAGGCAAATGCCGAAGTGGGTGGCAACTTGCTGCGGATGGCGGCCGCGCTCATGAAATTCAAACAGAACGCCAACGGACAGTATACTCTTTTCAATATTGCTTTCGCGCAGTATGTCAAGGGAGACTTCGACTTCACACGAGTGTTCAGGTTCGACCGCAACAATTCGCTCGTCTTTCACGCCGGAATGGGTGTGGCATATCCATACGGCAATAGCAAAGTGCTGCCGTTTGAGAAAAGATACTTCTCTGGCGGTGCAAACTCGGTGAGAGGATGGAGTGTCAGAGGACTGGGACCGGGAAAGTTCAAAGGAAATGACGGCGCCATCGACTTCATCAACCAAACGGGAGACATGAGAATAGACCTCAACCTGGAATACCGTACCCACCTCTTCTGGAAATTCAACGGCGCGTTTTTCATCGACAGTGGGAATATCTGGACTTTGAGGGAATATGATGTTCAACCGGGGGGACAGTTCAAGTTGGATGAGTTCTACAAGCAAATGGCTGTAGCCTACGGATTGGGGGTGAGGCTCAATTTCGACTATTTCATTCTTAGGTTCGACATGGGCATGAAAGCCGTGAATCCTGCATACGAGGATTCAAAAGGGCATTATCCCATCATCCATCCTGATTTGGGACGCGATTTCGCCTTCCATTTTGCCGTGGGAATGCCTTTCTAAACTCTTCTGCCTTCAATGTCATGTTTGTGATTTTTGACAAATTTGCTAAAATATTTTATTATGATGATGAGAAAAATGATTATTGTTGCTGCTGTAGCTATTGCTTCATCAGCCTACGGACAAAACATGTCTTCTGGAATCGACCCGGACAACCTGGACAAGACAGTGCGTCCCGGCGACAACTTCTACCAATATGCCGCTGGTGGATGGCTTAAGTCGCATCCTCTCGATGATGAGCACACCGACAATGGGGCTTTCACCGACTTGTATGAAAAAAGCCAAAAGGATATTCAGGAACTCATACTGCAATATGCTGCCTCGCCACAACAGAAAGGTTCTCTCGGGCAAAAGATAGGCAGCCTCTACAATCTCATGATGGATAGCGTGAGGCTCAACAAGGAGGGGTGGACACCTCTCAAGCCTACACTGGAGAGAATAAAGGCGATAAAGGACAGGAAAGAGTATCAACTCGTTACGGCACAACTCGACCGCAAAGGCGAGAATACCATGATGTATGGTATTGGCGTGGGTGCAGACCAACGTGATGCGGATGTGAACATCGTGGGCATATCGCAAGGCGGCATGGGACTGGGTACACGCGACTATTACCTGAATGATGACGAACAGACAGTGAAAGTGCGTGAGGCTTACAAGACATATGTCAAAAACTTGTTCATGAAGGTTGGTGATGATGAAAGCGTGGCCCAAGCGAAGATGAAAGCGGTGATGGACATAGAGACGCGCATAGCTAAGGCAAGTTATAGCAGGGTGCAATTGCGTGATGTGGATGCCAACTACCACAAAATGAGCTATAACCAATTGGTATGCGACTTCCCTGGCATTGACTGGGGCAACGTCTTCCTGGCTACAGGATTCCCTGCTTTCCAATATGTGGATGTCGGCCAGCCGGAACCTATTCATGAGGTGGAGAAGATTCTTGCAGAGACTTCGCTCGACGACTTGAAGGCATATGCCGAAATAAAGGTCATAAGTGGTGCTGCAAGCCAGTTGAGCGATGACTTCCGGCGCGAGGCTTTCAATCTTAGCAGCGTGGTAAGTGGAGTTCAGCAAGACAAACCAAGATGGAAAAGGGCGGTGTCGCTTGTCAGTGGAGTGCTGGGAGAGGCCATCGGCAAATTGTACGTAGAGAAACATTTCCCCGAGAGCAGCAAAAGCAGGATGATGGAACTGGTGAGAAACCTTCAGACTGCTCTTGCACAGCGCATCGACGAGTCCACATGGATGGGAGCTGACACGAAGGTGCAGGCTAAAGACAAACTGAACAATTTCATCGTGAAAATAGGTTATCCAGACAAATGGAAGGATTATTCGGGACTTAAGGTGGATGACAATCTTTCGCTATACGAAAATTTGGGGAACATCTCCGAATTCTTGCTCCTTGACGAACTGAAGAAGAAAGTGAACCAACCTACAGACAAGAGTGAATGGCTGATGACACCACAGACGGTGAATGCCTATTACAATCCGACAACCAACGAAATATGCTTCCCGGCTGCCATACTCCAACCGCCGTTCTTCGACCCGAATGCTGATGATGCAGCCAACTATGGTGCCATTGGTGGGGTCATCGGACACGAGATGAGCCATGGATTCGACGACCAAGGGTCGCAGTTCGACAAAAATGGAAACCAGCATAATTGGTGGACTGAACAGGACAAGAGCAATTATGAAGCCCGCACCAAGGTGCTGGAAGACTATTTCAGTCATGTGGAAGTGGTGGCAGGAAAGTTCATCAACGGCAAACTTACACTTGGAGAGAATATCGGTGACAATGGCGGACTAAACATCGCTTTCCGTGCGTTCCAAAATGCCATGGAGAAGAAACCTCTTGGTAATTTGGATGGATTCACTCCTGAGCAAAGGTTCTTCTTGTCATGGGCGCGTGTCTGGGCAAGCAACCAAAGGCCGGAGTATCAGGAGATGCTGATAACTGTTGACCCTCATTCGCCCAATTTCGCACGTGTGAATGCAGCACTGCCTCACATCGATGCTTGGTATGATGCTTTCAAGGTGAAGAAGAGCGACAAGATGTTCGTGCCGAAGAAAAAGCGCGCTCATATCTGGTGATAAGGGCATGATTTGGCAATAAAATATGGGGGTGTGAGTGTTCACGCCCCCATATTTCAATTGCAGGAAATCTCAAGCAAGTTGTATCATTCTGCCAGTTCGCTCAATTCTAGCCAGCGCATGCTCTTCTCGTCAAGTTCTTCGTTGAGGATGGGCAGACGCTTGCTCATCTCCGTAATCTGGTCCACGTCCGACGTGCCACCGCAAAGAGCAGCCTCTATCTTCTGCTTCTCTTCTTCCAGTTCGGCTATATCTGTCTCCAGACGGGCAAATTCGGTCTTTTCCTTGTACGTCATCTTGCGTTTGTCGGTGTTGCGGTATTCGCGCTTCTGACGTTTCTCCTGTTTGTCGTCCTCTTTCAGGTCTTCCTTCGAACGTAGTCCGCACCATTCACGATATTGGGTGTAGTTGCCTGGAAAGTCTTTTATCACTCCATCTCCTTTGAAAACAAGTAGATGGTCCACCACCTTGTCCATGAAATAGCGGTCGTGGCTTACAACTATCACGCAGCCAGGGAAATCGGACAGGTATTCTTCGAGAATCTGAAGCGTGGAGATGTCGAGGTCGTTGGTTGGCTCGTCGAGCACAAGGAAATTGGGATTGC
>CAMJLI010000108.1 GCA_946406585.1 uncultured Prevotellaceae bacterium
CTGGCTATCATGAACTCGGTGAACACGTCTGCGTTTTGCGCAATCTTGAATGCAGCCACGGTGGCAACACCACCGGCGCCTATCATTAATACTCTGCTCATTGATTTTTGTTTTTTATGGTTGTTCTTGTTCTTTATAATCTACTTTTGTGCTTCTTTCATGCCCATCCCAATTCTTCACCCTTGATGCCGAGTGCGCTCATCAGTGAATAGCCAAGGATTTCCTGTCGGAAATTGCCGCCTACCATGGGGTGCATGGCAAGTATGGTGACCTGTTTCTCGCTGTCGGCATGCCTGAGCGTTTGTCTTATCATGTCGATGTCTTCCTCGTCGGGAACCATGATGATGCGCTTCACCTCCTTGGTTGCCAGGCTGAGTTGCAGCATGTCTGCCATGAGGTTCCCACGGCTTGCCATGCTCTCTTCCCTGAAGGCATTGATGACAAACTCTCCAAGATTGTCCTTGAAGGCTTGTCCGTCCAGTTCAGTCCTAAAGTGCCCCGGTGTGAAGTAGTCCATCTGCTCCTTGCCTTTGCTGTGTATCAGAGCCACTTGCGTCTGTTCCTTGCCTTCACGGATGCCTCCGTCAAGTGCGAGGCAGTCTATCCATCGCGCCATGTCGGCATTGGGGATGCGTCGGGCAAGCATGCGCTCGAAATTCACTATGAGGTCGAAGGCCACGCGGTCAGCAAAGTCGGCATCCACGAGGATGAGGTTGTCGCAAGTCACTTCAGGGTGTATGTTGTCTTGGTTCATAGGCACAAAGTTAAGTATTTTTTTGCAAAGCACAAAAATATACTTGTTTTTCGCCTTTGTTTTTTCTTCTTTGGAACAGTAGCCATAAAGATTGGCTTGGATGAGTTCCTTTGCAAGCAGGAAATGCTCCTTGCATTCCTACGCTTGGGCATTGCCCATGGCTGGCGTGCAAGGAGCATGTTTGGGTGAAGTCAGCGGTGTGACTTACATCATGTTGTCAGAAGCGGAAGTCAAGTTCCACGTCCACGAAGTTGTAGCTGTGCTTGTCGGGGTTGGGGATGGAGCGGTCGTTCACCCGTGCATACTCGGCTGTTATTTCCAGGTTCTTGGAGATGAAATAGTTGGCACCCACCTCGTACATGGTCTTTGATGTGCCCCAGTCTTTCTGTGGGCGGTAGCATTGGTAGCGGGCCTTGGCGTGCAGCTTCGACTTGATGACAGGAACAATGCCGAAGACATACCATCCGTCGGCCTTGTCGCCTTTCTTGTAGTCGATGACATCGCTGCCAATTCCTGTGGCAGCCAATCCTTGGCTGTGGAGGTACTCGGCACGGAAGGTCATCTCATCCTTGTCGTACTCGGCGGAGATACAGTAGCGGTTGAGCGGCAGGCTGACTTTCTTTCCCAGGCTGTCTATCATTTGTCCGTGGCTTCCTGTCCATCCAAAGGCTCCTATGCGCACTCCCTTTATCGGCGACACCCAGATGCCACCGATTATGTCCTTGCGCTGGTCTTTATCCTTTCTGTTGATACCCTCGCCATTGTAGACGCCAACCTGATAGTGCAGGTAGCGGTGGCCGTCGGAGGCAGGGAAGAGGTCGCCTTGGAGCTGGATGCCTATGTCGCGGCCGCCAGATGACTTCTCACCGGCACGGTCGCCGAATCCAGAGAGTCTGTTGATGACATCGGCGTATGCATACCATCCTTGCGTGATGGGGTGTGTGGGGTTTTCAAAGGTGAAGGCACGCTTGAACTGACCTATTCTCACGCGGGCTTCCTTGTATTTCACCCATTCAGTGTAGAGGTCTACCAACTGCACGGTAGGCTCTCCTGGACCTTTGGCATTGGTGCCTTGTATCTGGGCGCGCCAGTCGAAATCTCCAATCTTGCCGTCGAGTATCATACGGAGCAGACGGAGATTGAACTCATTGTGCTCGCTATCCTCTTTGTCTTCCATCTGGTACTGCAACATTCCGTAGCCGCTGAACTTGAAGGTGTCGTACCATTTTTGTGTCTTCTCTTGTGCTTGGATGCCGAGCACCAAGAATGCCAGCATGCCGATGAGGAAAATTCTCTTTTTCATAGCTTTTGGGTTTAGGTTGTGAAAAGGATTATGTTTTTTTATGGAATTTTATTTTTCCGGGCGTCGAGCCTGACCACATTTTCCACATGTGGTGTGTGTGGGAACATGTCCACTGGCTGCACTGCCACTACCTTGTAGTCTTGGTCGAGTTCTGCAAGGTCGCGTGCTTGTGTGGCGGGATTGCAGCTCACGTAGATGATGCGTTCTGGATGGGCGCGCAGGATGGTCTTGGTCACGTCGGGATGCATCCCGGCTCGTGGCGGGTCGGTGATGAGCACGTCGGGGCGGCCATGCTTGGCAATGAATTCGTCGGTGAGGATGTCTTTCATGTCGCCGGCGAAGAAGAGTGTGTTGGTGATGTTGTTGATGGCGGAGTTCACCTTGGCATCTTCTATGGCTTCTGGAACATATTCTATTCCCACCACCTGGCGGGCCTGGCGGGCGACGAAATTGGCTATCGTCCCTGTGCCTGTATAGAGGTCGTACACCAGTTCGTTGCCGCTGAGGGCGGCAAGCTCTCGTGCCACGGAATAAAGCTCGTGGGCTTGGTCGGTGTTGGTCTGGTAGAAGCTCTTGGGACCCACCTTGAAACGCAAGTCTTCCATCGTCTCGAAGATATGGTCGCTGCCTTTGTATGTCACCACTTCCAGGTCGCCGAAGGTGTCGTTGCATTTCTGGTTGTCAACATAGAGGAGTGAGGTGATTTCTGGAAAGCGCTCTGACAGATGTTCGAGCAATGCTTCGGCTTTCTGCTTGTCAGCCTCGCTCTCGAAGTGGAACTGCACCAACACCATCCACTCCCCTGTGTTCGAGTTGCGTATCATGATGTCGCGTAGCAGTCCTGTTTGCTGGCGTATGTCGAAATATGTCATGCCGGTGCTGTCTGCATAGTCGCGCACGGCATTGCGTATCTCGTTGTGGAGGTTGTCCATCAACATGCACTGCTCTATTGGCAGCACCTTGTCGAACGCGCCTGTGATGTGCAGTCCGATGGCGTTCATGTTGTCGTAGGTGACCCCGCTTGCTATCTCTTCAGCGGTGAGCCAACGCTTGTTGCAGCATTCAAACTCCATCTTGTTGCGGTATTCACTGGTCTTGGCCGAACCGAGGATGGGGCGCAGCTCGGGCAGTTCTATCTTGCCTATTCGCGTCAGCTGGTCATATACCTGTTGCTGCTTCATCTTGAGTTGCTCGCCATAGGGCAGGATTTGCCATTTGCAACCACCGCAAACCCCGAAATGGCGGCACATGGGTGCCTGGCGCAGAGGGCTTTCCTCCACGATGCGCAGGGCCACGGCTTCGCAGTAGCTCTTGCGCTTCTTGCGCACTTGCAGGTCTACAACGTCGCCTGGCACCACAAAAGGCACGAAAATCACTTTCTCGTCCACTCTTGCTATGCACTTGCCCTCGGCGGCACAATCAGTGATGACTACGTTTTCGTATATTGGTAATGGTTTCTTCTTTGCCATTCTGTTGTCTTTTGTATGGAAAAACTCTTTGTGTCTTTCAGTTGTGACGGCAAGGGTTTCGTTGCCGCATCAAACATTTCGCAAATATAAAGAAAAAAAAGGCATTTCACAAGATAAATGCCTTTTTTTTGATTATTAGCATGATTTTATGTTGGAAATCAAATATTTCTATGGATGATTCCACTGAAAATGGTTTTCCTATTCCTTTTGGTGTTCCTGCATGTATTCTCTTGGAGACATGCCGTAGAACTTCTTGAACATGGTGGAGAAGGAAGCCGCATTGCCGAATCCACAAGCATACATCACCTCGGTGACGTTCATGTCGCCATGCGACAAAAGGTTGGCGGCTTGCTTCAGGCGTATGTTGCGTATGAAGTCGTGGGGTGTCTGGCCGGTGAGTTCCTTCATCTTGCGATGCAGGTGCACACGGCTGATGCCCACCTCCTGTGCTATGCTGTCCACACTGAGGTTGCTGTTGGTCAGGTTGCCGTTGATGGCTTTCATGATGCGCTCCAGGAGTTTGTCGTCGGGTGATTGCATTTCTATCTTGTCCACCTTCTGCTCCAGTTGGTCGGTGCGTTCATACTTCAGTCTCAATTGTCGACGTGAGGTGATGAGGTTGAGCACGGTGCGTTTCAGAATGTCCATGTTGAATGGTTTCACGATATATGCATCCGCTCCGGTTTCCAGCCCTTGGAGCTTGTCCTCGTCCCTGTTCTTTGCTGTGAGCAGGATGATGGGTATGTGGCTCGTCTGTGGGTTGGTCTTGAGCGTGGTGCACAGGGTGTTGCCGTCCATTTCCGGCATCATGATGTCGCTTATCACCAGGTCGGGGATGGATTTGAGCGCCTCGCTCAGTGCTTCGCGTCCATTGGTGCAGGGGCAGATGTCGTAGTCCTTGCCTATTTCCTCCACAATGTAGTTGCGTATCTCGTCATCGTCTTCCGCTATGATGATCAACGGCTTTTTGCTTGGGTGCTCAGTGATGCCTGCAACTTCTTCCACAATGGTGTCTTCCTCGCTTTCAGTGATGCTTTCCAACACGTTTTCTTCCACCTCGGCAGGCATGATCTCTTCTGGTTTCAGGTGTGCCGAACCCATGGGGAGGTTGATGATGAACTCACAGCCTTTCTTGCGGTTTTGGGCTTTTATGGTGCCATGGTGCAGTTCCACGAGCGAGCGGGTGAGGTCGAGGCCGATGCCAGTGCCCACATTGCGGTCGTTGGCTACCGACGGACTCTGGTAGAATCGTTCAAATATGCGTTCCAGCTTGTCTTCGGGTATTCCTTCGCCGGTGTCGCTTATGGTGATGATGCAGTCGTTGTTGTCATGCTTCAGCGTGATGTCTATCTCTCCGCCTGGATGAGTGAATTTGAAAGCGTTCGACAGGAGGTTCACTATCACTTTGTCGAAGTGCTTTCTGTCTATCCATACAGGTAGATGCTCGTCATCGTGGTGGAAGTTGAATTGTATGTTTTTTGAACGTGCCTGATGTTCGAACAAGGAATGCAGGTCTGACACGAAATTCACCATGTCTGTCTCTTGCATGTGCATCTGCATCATGCCCTTGTCTATCTTCCTCAAGTCCATGATCTGGTTGATGAGGTTGAGAATGCGCTCTGAGTTGCGCCTCATGGTGTCGTAGATGCCTTGTCGCTGCGGGTCTTTGTCTGTCTTCATCAGCGACAGCAGTGGTGTGAGGATGAGTGTGAGAGGTGTGCGTATCTCATGGCTGATGTTCATGAAGAAGCGCAACTTGGCTTCGCCCATTTGTTCGGCATGTATGTGCTCTTGCAGGCGCAGGTTGTCTTGTTCCCTTTGTTTGCGGAACTTCAGGTATTCCCATATCGCGAATGCCAATGCCAGGATATAGAGGCAATATGCCCACCATGACTGATACCATGGGGAGTGGATGATGACCGTGAACTCGCGCTCGGCCGTTTGCTCTTCGTTGCGCTCGGCTTTCACCTTGAACTTGTATTTTCCTGGTGACAGGTGCGAGAAAGTGATTTCATTCTGTCCCGGTTGCATCCTCACTTCCTTTTCTCCATTGATGGAGTAGAGGTATACCGTGTGTTCTGGGTTGTCGTAGGTGAGTGTGGTGAGCTGTATGCCGAATGAGTTGTCGTGATGGCTTAGGTGGAACTCGTCGCTTGCCATCACCGTGGTGTCGGTTATGTGCATCCCGCCGGAATAAGTCTTGCTCGTGATGGGTTTCCCATTGAGAATGAAAGCACTCAGCTTCACTGTTGCCTTCCATGGGTTTTCTTTCATGTTTTCTGGTGAGAACCAAGTGATGCCGCCCACACCGCCAAAAAGCATCGTGCCGTCGCTGGTGACACATGAGGCTCCATCAGAGAATTCGTTTGACTGCAGTCCGTTGTCCACGAAATAATTCTCCGAGCGTTTTGTCTTGGGGTCGTAACAGCACAGTCCGTGCTCGGTGGAAATCCACAAGCGGCCCTGGCGGTCTTGTTCGATGCTGCAGATGGCATTGTCCACCATGCCTTCTTGCGTGGTGAGCAATTCCATTTTCTTGGTCTTCAAGTCGTATTTGTAAAGACCGTTGTTGGTGCCTATCCACAACAGGCCGCTGTATTCTTTCACCACTCGCATGGGATGGCCATAGTGCAGGCAGTTTTCGCCGAAAGTGCTCAGCCAGTTGTCATGTGGTATGTCAAGGCAGCTTGCGCCCATGGTGGTTCCCACATATAGGCGTTTCTTGTCGGGCGAGAGTGTGATTTTTGGTATGTAGTTGTTGATGATGCTGTTCACATTGCGCTTGCTGTCAGCATTGTTGGTCATCGTGTAGGTTTTCAAACTGCCATCGTTGGTGTTCAGGCGTAGCAGTCCGTTGCCCATTGTGCCTATCCACAAGGTGTTGCTGCCGTCAAAAGCCATGGTGAACACGCTTACACGGTCGCCTTGTGGCAGTGCTTGCTTGTGGTAATTGCCTGATGGGTCTATGTAGCCCAAGCCTTCTTGGTAGCTGCCGACCCAGATGCGCCCAAGGTTGTCTTCGGTAAGCGACAGCACGGTGCTGGGAAAGTTTTCCTTGTAATGGCGCAGCAGTTGCACGTCCTTGCTGATTTTGTAAAGACCGTCTTTGTCCGTACCAACCCACAAATAGCCTTTTGAGTCTATTATGGTGCTTGTCACGCAGGCTTGCCCGATGATGTTGTGTGAACCAAGCTTGTAGCCCATGTAATTGAACTTGTTGGATGCTGCAGGGCGCATGTATATGCCTTTTTGCAACATTCCCATCCAGATGTTGCCCACACGGTCTTCCACTATGGAGTTCACCTTGGCTTTCGACAGGTCTATCTCGTTGCTGTAGTATGGATT
>CAMJLI010000109.1 GCA_946406585.1 uncultured Prevotellaceae bacterium
TTTGCGACAGTCATCCCAAATCGCGACAAACAAGAAATATCTCTTGAAATCTGTCGCAAAAGAGAGCAAGAACAAGCAAAAAAGGGAAAAAACACAAGGGATTATTCCACACATATCGACTTTTTTCCATAAATTTGCAAAAAGAAAGATATTTATAGCAAATCGAGAACACCTACTAAACAAAAAGCATATATGGAAAACAAGTTGATAGACGACTGCATGAAATTAGGTTTCGGCTTGATGCGCTTGCCAAAAATAGAAGGCAAGCAAGACATTGATGTGGAACATACAAAGCGAATGGTAGATGCCTTTATCGAAGCCGGAGGCAAATATTTCGACACAGCCTTTGTCTATGTCGGTTCGGAGGCGGCTACCAAGGCTGCACTCTGCGACCGCTATCCACGCGAGAGCTATTATTTGGCCGACAAGCTCAATGCCGCCGACTTTGCCTGCAAGAGCGAAGAAGAAGCCAAAGACGAGATAAGGATTAGCTTGGAACGCACCGGAGCCGGGTATTTCGACTTCTACCTGCTTCATGCCATAGATGCACGCAACAAGGAAAAGTACGACAAATATGGCATCTGGGAATACGTAAAGAAACTGAAAGCAGAGGGGTTGATTCGCCACTTTGGGTTTTCGTTCCACGACACTCCAGAGGTGCTCGACGAAGTGCTTACCGAACATCCTGACGCAGAGTTTGTGCAACTCCAGATAAATTATTCAGACTGGGAAGACCCACTGATATCATCACGCCGCTGTTATGAAATAGCCACCCGACACGGCAAGCCTGTCGTCGTGATGGAACCCGTGAAGGGCGGCACATTGGCAGACCCTCCTCAAAACGTGAAGGACATTCTGAAAGCAGCTAATCCCGATGCGTCATTTGCCTCTTGGGCTGTCCGTTTTGCAGCATCACTACCCAACGTGATGATGGTGCTTAGCGGCATGTCCAATTGCGAGCAAATGGAAGACAACCTGTCGTATATGCGCCATTTCCGTCCATTGAGCGATGATGAGCAGGAAATAGTGAAGAAAGCCCAAGAAGGTTTGCTTCAAAACAAAGGCATAGCCTGCACCTCATGCCACTACTGCACACCAGGTTGTCCGATGGACATTCACATTCCAGAGATATTCTCCGTGATGAACGTCTACAAGATGTACAACGACCTGAATGCAGCCCGCAACGACTACGGTTGGCGCCCCGGCGGTGAGAAGGCGTCATCATGCATACAATGCGGCCAATGCGAGGATGCGTGCCCCCAGCATCTGCCCATCATCAGTCTGCTTGAAGAAGTGGCATCCACCTTGGAAAAATGAAAGCACCAAAAGAGGCTGTATAAGACGCTATCTTATCATTTTTCCTACGACGAGCTTGTCGCCACCAAGATCGACTTCAAATAGGTGCGGGATGCGCACATACCTGCCATTCACGTCCTTATGGCTATGCACAGACATCAGCCATTTGCCTTCAAGTGTCTTGAACAACATGCCATGGCCGAAGTCAGGAGGAGTTATTGGCTTCTCCTCTTGCACCCATGGACCATCAAGAGTACCCGATTCGGAATAAGCAACGCCTTGAGTGTAAGTGCTGTACACCCAACTCGTCCATATCATCCCAAGTCTTCCCGTGCTTGTACGGAAGAGAAAAGGGCCATCAGTCACTTTATTAGGTTTTTCCACACCATCCTCTATTTCCCTGCTCCAAGGACTATCGCTTGCACGGAACAACACCTTGGGCTCACCCACGCTCCCGCTCAGGTCCCCTTTTAGTTGTATCTTCTCCATCGTGCCGTTCCAATTGCTCAACCACTCACCACAGAAGACCATGTATGGCAGTCCATCCTTATCCACCCAGAAAGTGCCATCAAGCGTAGGCCGATCGGCAGGCAGGTAAGTCTTGTCCTTCATGGGCAGGTAAGGTCCGTCAGGCTTGTCGCTCACAAGCACATGGCTTGCACGTCGTTCTATCACGTTTCCCCTAACCACACCTATCTTCACGTCTCTGTTGGTGAAAGTGGCGAAATAGTAGTATTTCCCGTTGTACTTATGCAGTTCAGCCGCCCATACCATGGGATGGGGCCCCATCCACGACGCAGAGTCGGTTTTCGTCACCACATAAGGACCTGTCCAGTACTCCAAGTCCTTGCTTGTATAAAGCAAGCCACCCGTTCCTGTCATGTAATACATCTGGGTTGCAGTATCGGCAAGAATGGCAGGGTCACTGAGTCGGATCTCGCTCATGTGACGAGTCTTCACTTCCATAGCCCTGCGGTTTTGTCCCAAAGCATTAGAAAAAGGGAAAAGCATCAAGACAAAGAATACACTCAAGTATTTGGCAAAAGTATCAAAAAACTTAATCATACTATTTTTGCTTTTGGACAATGAGAGCAGATATAATCATATACAAAGTCAAAATCTTCATCGCAGACATAGACTCGATTTTTGCCAAAAGGCTCATTCACCTTGATGGTGTTAATCCTACGCAGAGCCTTGACCTTCCTTACAACAGAGAAATCAGAACTCATGGAGGTGCGACTTGCAGCCAATGCTCCAGACCCCATCACACTTGGTCTGCGTGACAAGAGTCCTGCCATCATGGTGAGGAAGCCAATCCTTTTTGCAACCTTCTTGGCTTTTGGTGCCTGTTTATGCACCACGCCTTTCTCATCCAAAATGAAATGCACCGTATATACCCACCCCGACAAGGCAGCATAGAGCAGATAGCCAAGCAAGCCAAGAACAAAAAATATGCCTGCTATAACAGCAACAATATTTATAACATTCCCAAAAGTTTCGAAATGCAGTCCTTCAGAACAAGTTTGTATTACAAACAATATTAAGAAGAAGATGACCATGGTCATGCCCAACATCTTGTACACATCAATAAGCACAGATGGGTTTTTCAACAAGTGAAGGTCGTACATCCAATGGTATTTGCCATCTTCATAAAGTTGCACACGGTAATTGCACTTGATTCTCGGCTTGCGCTTCTTGATTTTCTTCTCTTCTGCCATAGTCTTATCATGATTATGCCAAGTCATAGGATTGCCCGTCCTCTATTGATAGGAAACTGTCAATCATCATACAACAGTCGGGCACCCAAAAAACTTTATAAACTATCTATTTTGCAAAATTAGTCATATATTCCGAAATGTACAAGTTTTTTTGCAAGTAAGAGGGTAATATGAACAATATAATCAATGGAAAAATAAAGATTTAGTATCCCCCACATCATGCGCTGCTGCTTTGAAATTGCTTGGGAGTCATTCCTGTCTCTCTCTTGAAAAACTTGTTGAATGCCGGAGCATTGGGAAAGTTCAGCCGGTCGGCTATTTCATAACTCATCAATCCTGTGGTTTTCAACAACATCTTTGCATGCAGGATAACCGCCCTGTTCACCCAATACATCACGCTATGACCACTTGTCTTGCTTATCACTGAAGAAAGATGATGCGGAGTGACATTCAACAAGCCGGCATAGAAAGGAATATTCCTTTCTTGTTCGCAATGCTTGCTCACCAAAGTCTTGAACTGTTGGAAAAGCATTTGTCCTCTTGTAGGTGGCGACTGTGTTGCATTTTGTTTTTCCTTATGTATATACTGTATGTTGCTTACGATAGCCTCAACCAGTCTGCAAACAGTGTCATTGCGGAAAGGAACATGGTGTGCGACATCCCATAGCAAGAAAGCCATGCGTAGTATTTCCTCATATTCTTCTGGTGTAGTCTTCTGGATGATGTTCTCTTGCACAAAGATTTGGTCTTTAAGAACCATGCCTATGACATACATGTCCTCAGAACAATATTTCATCTCCATTATGTTGTCTGGAGCAGTAACAACCACAGTGCCCTTCTCTATCTGATGTTCCTCAAGATTGAGATGAACTTTGGCTCTCCCATCAAGCACTATCAAGATACGCCCTTCTGGTATGTGATAAAAATGTCCTGCACGAATGAGATTCCCAAGTATGGGAGAGCCGTTGACCACCATGCTGAAAATGCCATTGCTGAACACTTGGCTTCCTTCGCCACCCACTCCCTTCAGTAAATCTGGATCTACAGCGAAATATCTAATATTCTTGGTCATGTTCGTGAAAAATTATCTTTTTGTACGATTAATGTGCAAATATAGACAATAGAAGCAATTAAACAGCAAGAAAAACATCAAAATCATACAAATTTATAATAAAAGCACAAGAATGGATAATCATAATAGTGCAATAAAATCATATCTTTGCGACATAAAAAGGGAAAAAGAACAACATCATAAAAAAACGAAGATGACAATTGATATCAACAAATTGGCAAAAATGAAAATCGGAAGTTTTTCTGTTGGAAAAGGAATCATGACATTTACCATGCTTTCAATGTCAGTGTTGTCTCCTGCACAGACATTGGAAGAATGCCAAAATGCGGCTGAGAAGAACTATCCGCTAATCCGACAGTATGAACTCATAGCCAAGACAACAGACCTTACACTATCAAACATCGGCAAGAACTGGTTGCCGCAAATATCCGCAACTGCACAAGCCACCTACCAGAGCGACGTGGCATCCTTTCCCAACCAAATGCAGGGACTCTACCAGCAGATTGGACTTGACATGAAAGGCTTGAAGAAGGACCAGTATCGAGTGGGTGTGGACATACAGCAGACATTGTATGATGGCGGAATGACAAGCAGCCAGAAAGACATAGCCCGCGAGCAAGGAAACGTGCAGGCAGCGCAGACCGAGGTCAGCCTCTACCAAATTCGCAAGCGAGTAAACGAGATGTATTTCGGCCTGTTGCTCCTCAACGACCAAATCACGCTCAATAAAGACTTGCAAGCACTACTTGAAGGCAACGAGAAGAAATTGACCTCAATGGTGAAAAACGGCATTGCTGCTGAGAGCGACCTGAAGAATGTGAAAGCAGAGCGGCTGAATGTGGTGCAGCAACACACCAACCTGGAGTCGCAGAAGCGAATGCTGCAAACAATGCTCAGCACATTCTGCGGACTGGAAGTGACACACCCACAGAAGCCGTCCGTCACCGAGCCATCAAGCAACAACAACCGCCCTGAGCTTCATCTGTTTGATGCTCAACTGCGCCTTGCCAATGCACAAGAACGAGCCATTGATGCCGCACTAATGCCCAAACTCGGGGTGTTCGCACAGGGATTCTACGGTTATCCCGGTTTCAACATGTTTGAAGACATGATGAGCCACAAATGGTCGCTCAACGGCATGATAGGAATGCGAATGACATGGAACATTGGAGCCCTTTATACTCGCAAGAACGACAAGACGAAGTTGCAGATACAGCGCGACATGACAGAGAACAGCCGCGAGGTGTTTCTTTTCAACAACCGCCTGGAACAGATACAGCAAAACGAGGATGTGATGCGCTACAAGAAACTGATGGAAGCCGACAATGAGATCATCACCCTGCGCAGTGCGGTACGCAAGGCTGCAGAATCAAAACTCTCGCACGGCATCATCGATGTAAACGACCTTGTGCGTGAGATCAACCAAGAGAATTCCGCCAAGGTGCAGCAATCCATCCACGAGATAGAGATGCTAAAGCAGATTTACGACAACAAGTTCACCACCAACCTCTAAACCAAGCTGACAATATCAGCATCCCTATCACCCATAAGAAACCACATTGTTATAACACTCACATAACAACCCATAAGAAACCACAGACAACATGAAAAAGATATTATCCCTTGCAAGCATGGCCATCATCTTGGCAGCTTGCGGAAACAAAGAGAAGGAATATGATGCCACAGGCACATTCGAGGCCACCGAGGTCACTGTGTCTGCCAAATCAACAGGAGAGCTGAAACTGTTAAGCGTAGCCGAAGGAGAGCAAGTGGAAAACGGCAATGTCGTAGGACGCATAGATGCCATCCAACTACAGTTGAAGAAGGAGCAACTCGAGACCACCCGCGGCCAGCTAAATGCAAACAAACGCCAGATGGCCTCGTCGAGGAAAGCCAACAACAGCCGTCAACTCGACTTGGAGAGACAAGTGGCATCCATAAGGCAACAGATAGCCAACGCACAGCGTGAAAGGCAACGCTTTACCGAACTTGTGAGAGATGGCGCGGTACCAAGGAAACAGCTCGATGACATCAATTACCAAATCAAGGTGCTGGAGAAGCAATTGGAAGCCACCAGCGACCAGATACGCAGCAACAATGCCAGTCTGGCAGACCAAAACGCCGGCATCAGCGCACAAATAGACGGCATCGACTCACAAGTAGCCGGTCTTGAGGCACAGATACGCCAGATAGAAGACCAGATAGCCAATACTGAAGTTACGGCTCCTTTCACAGGCACCGTTCTTGAGAAATATGTAGAACCAGGTGAATTTGTCACCACCGGCAAGCCCCTGTTCAAGATTGCCGACACGCAGAACATGTTCATGCGGGCATACGTCACTTCGGCGCAGCTGCAGAACATCAAGGTCGGCCAAAAGGTGAAAGTGTTCGCCGACTATGGCAACGGACAAAAGAAAGCCTATGATGGCACCATCTCATGGATTTCGAGCCGCAGCGAATTCACACCCAAAACCATACTCACCGACGATGAGCGCGCCGACCTTGTATATGCAGTGAAGATAGCCATCAAGAACGACGGCTATGCAAAAATCGGCATGTATGGAGAGGTTAAGTTTTAATTAACAATAAACAATTAATAATTAACAACAAGCTTAGATGCAAGCCATTGAAGTGAATAACGTCTGCAAGAGCTACGGCAAGCTAAAGGCACTCGATGACGTGTCGTTCACCGTCTCCAAAGGCGAGATTTTCGGACTGATAGG
>CAMJLI010000110.1 GCA_946406585.1 uncultured Prevotellaceae bacterium
GCGTTGGTGCCGCTGTTGAATGTGAGGTGCAAGTTCTTGGTCAAGTCCCATCTCATCGAGAAGTCACGGTTCCAGAGGAACTGCTCGTTGAAGGTGAGGGGCAGTTTGGAGTCTTCAAGACTTTCCATGTCTCTCTCTTGCAGTTCATAGTAGACGCGCTTGATGTCGGTATTGAACGTGATGTTTTGAGGCAGGTAATTGAATCCCAATTTCTTGGGGAATTCGAGCCATTTGGATTTCGACTTTAGTTTCTTGAAAGGCTCCCACGCCTTGTAAACAGGTGTCCAGGAATACGACATTGCCCCATTCCAGTTGTCCTCCTCTTCGTAGATTATGGTCTTGCCTGTTGTCCTACTATGCGAATGGCTGTATGAGAAGGAGAAGTTGGCTGGGTCGTATGGCATGGGATGCCCCTTTGTCGCCACTCCTATCCTCACGTTCGAGAGTGAGAAATTGGTGTTGGTGACCTTTGTGACGGCGATGGACTCCACAGAGTCGCGTTCATGCTTCGACTCCATGGCATCAAGTGCGTCATCCATTCTCATGTCGGTGTCGAGCGGGTTGTATTTTGGCTTTGTATTCTCGTTGGTATAAGAATAATAAAGCGGGGCAGACACTTTCATCTTGTCGGGGAAGAACTTTCCGAGTTCGAGGTTTGTGGTGAAAGAAATGTTTCTGAAGTTGTCCTGCGACCTTGCCGCCACTCCATCCTCCAGTCCGCCGAATCCCTCTGAAGTGTACCTTCCTGTGACGTTCACCGTTCCGAAGTCCGACAGCTGCATGTTGAGGTTGCCTTGTGCAGCCCATCCGCCTTCGTTGTTGTACTCCTTCAGTCTCAATTCGTTCACCCAGACCTCTCCAGACTTGACATCTCCAGAAAGGTTTCTCACGCCAATGATCATGGTCTTCACTTCTCCGAGCGACGGATTACCCATCACGCTGACCTTGTTGGCTGGCTTGTCGGTGTCGTATGCGGTATACACCTGATTGTAGGAAGCCGCACCTGTCGACTTGGCCTTGTTCCTCTCCTTCTTGAGCGACGTGAAGATGCTGAGAGGCACATCGAGCATGTTCTCTTCCGGCCATACCACCCTCTTGTCGGAAGCGGAATATTTGTCGTAGTGACCTGCCGGTGTGAGTTTCAGTGGTATTTCATACTCGTAGTAGTTGCTCCTGTAGTCGCTTCCCAGTCTTATGAACACGGCAAGTTGGTTGTCGTTGAGGTTGGTGATGTTTTCATTGAGCGGGTTGGCATGCACATACATTTGTATGCGTTTGTATTGCCTCAGGTCGAGTGTTGTCTTCTTGTAGACACATTTCGACTCTCCCGTACCCAAGTCGTTGACCACGATGTCAAGGGCTTGTTCGTTGCTTTCCACCAATTGCGGCTGTGTGGGGTCTTGCACGCGCGAGATGCCGGGAGGCAGCACATAGTTCACGGGCGTCTTGTCGTTGTTCTCCTCAATGTTCACGGCGCTCACCGACATGTATCCTGTCTGCGATGCACTATTGCTGAGGTTTTGTGCATACACCCTCCACTCGCCCCTGACGAGGTCGAGGCTGCCGAATCTCAAGACGATGGGTTTCTTGAAATTGGTGAGGAACATTCGCATGAACCTGATGGATGTGAAGTCGCTTATCGCGCCTTCCTTGCTCTCATACCTGTCGAGAGGTATTCTGAACTGATACCATGTCACGTCATATCTCTCGCCATTTCTCAGTGTTCCGCTACCCACCCTGCTGTCAACGATGAAGTTGTGGCCCACGACAAGGTCTTCCGGACGGATTGACACGTGGTATTGGTAATACTTCTCATATTCGTTGAGGGTGTAGTCCTGGTTGATGTCCTCCACGTCGGGTGTGGTCTTGTATGACGTGTCGTAGTTCTCGCTCCTCATGTCGGAGTCGGGAGTGTTTCCTTGTGGGTTGTTGATGCGCTTGTAGCGCTTCATGATGGATGCCTGCTGCTGGTCCAAGTCGCTTCCCCTGAAATAATGGTAGTTGTCGTTTGCCGGGTCGGCATAAATGCTGTCGAACACCTCTTGAGACACCTTGCCCCTGATGGAGTTGAGGTACTCCTGATAATAATCATACGTCTGTTCCTCGGCGTCGGTAAGTCCGTTGAAACCCACATCCTGCCTTGCCCTGGAGCCGGAAGATGTTGCGAAAGCATATATGGTGTTGGTGGTTGTAGGCACCTTTCCCCATTGTGTGGTGGTGAAGGCATTAGAGCCATCCACCGGCATTCCGCTCTCAAAGAATTTCTTGCCATCCCTGAGGATGTCCTCGCTCACCTCCCCAAGGTTGATGTAGAAGTCGCCACCATATTCCGAGGCATCCTCCTTGCCATTAGTATATACGAATGGGTCGAGCAGCCAGAACTCTATATATTCGATATTTGCCGTCTCGAAGTCATTGGTGTCGAGTTTCCTCATCATTCCACCCCATTTGTTTGATGGGTTGTCGAAGCGTCCATTCACATTCAAGTCGGGGTTGAAATTGTATGGTCCTCGTTCCTCTGGATAATAAGCGAGGTTCAGAATGGGCAGGGTGGAAGTGGAACCGCTGTACGAACTCTGGTCGCGGTTGGGATAAAGCTCTCTTACATACACCTCGCGCACATAGTGATTGGAGAGCTGGTCGAGGTCGCTCTTGATGTGGCTTGGCGTGAGCGAAGAACTTCTCCTGGTGAAGAGCGGGTCGATGTTGTACCATGCCAGGAGACTTCGATTGAAACCGCTGGTCAGCCCAGTCTTGTCCTTGTATTCGTTGAACATTGTAGGCACGCTGGAAATGAACCACGAGGTGGGTGTGGACACATCGATGGAATTCTTTGTGTTCTCGAAGTCATCGAGGTATGAGGCATTGTCCTGCGTGCCGTGCGACTGTCCTGCGATAAGGTGTGCGAACTCAGCCGAGAGGGAGATGTTGGATGGTTGCGTGACATGCAGCAAAGGCAACTTGTCGAGGATGTTGGTGAGCCACTGGCTTTCCTTCTTCCAGTTGAGGTTCACGCCCCAGATGGTGTTGTTGAGTGGTTCCGCACCCATCGCCACCTTCGTGGTGAGAGCCTGCTCAGAAAGGTGCCTGAACGTGCCGCTCATCTGGAAGTTCTTGCTGAAGTCGTATTCCCAGTTTATGCCGAACATGGTTTTTCTTGACTGCCCATAGTCGGTGTTGCTCTCGCATGAGGCCCTGATGTCGGTTTGTGCATCCAAGATGCTCTGGTTGATGATGGTCACCTCTCCGTTGGAATAGTCCACGGTGTAGTCGGAGCCTTCGGTGAGTACCACGCCGCCGGCTGTCACCGTCACCGACCCTTGCGGCACGTTGTATGCGCCCAAGGAGATGACATTGGCAGAGGAGCCTCTAAACTGTCCCACGAGCATGTATTTGTCTTTTTCGGCTATCTGCTTGGCAATGGTCTTTGTAGAGTCATATAGTTCGGTATAACTATATTTCGCTGCCGTTTCGGGCGCCACGCCTTTGGACACGAGGAATTTATTCAGGAATTCACCGAACGGCTCTGCTTTTGGCAAGAACACCCTGCCATTCGCCACCGTATATCCTTGCACATAGTCGAAATATCCGTTGGAGTGTGCCTTGTTGTTGTTGTCGAGGCGGTCGGCGTCAATGTCCTTGATAATGGTCTGGTCCTTCACCTGTGGCTCTGGTATATAAGTAAGGTATACGCCGGAGGTGTCGCTTTGGAACTTGATGTCCAAGCGGAACTTGTCCTTCTCCACGTTGGAAGCGAGGTAGTAGACGTTTTTCATCATGAGGTCCCAGTTGCTCTGCCTTGGGTTGTTGCTGGTGTTTTTCAGCGACTTCACGAAAAGGCATTTGCTCACGTCGGTGACGTCGTTTGCGAACTCACCGACCTGGTATGTCACTCCTCCGTATGTGTACTCATATGCCACCGCCAGCACCTGGTCGGTCTGCAGTGTTGTCTTCAGCGAGACATAGCCGAGAGCATTGTTTATGGTATATTCTGAGGACGACAGCAGTCGCGCGCTCTCAAGCTTCTCATAGTCAGTGCCACCGACAAACTGCTGGTCGAGCACGGTGGAGGTCTGGTCGACATCGCGAGCCGCCACGAATGCGGACGTCAACTGCGAATACAGGTTGTTGGCTGTGTTTGATGGCGGCATGTCCTTGCCTCCCTCTCCCAGGTCGGGAAAGGCGATGATGCTTCGTGTGTTGGATGTCGTACCCGTCTTGTTGGTCACCCAGATTTCCATTCTGTTGATGGTGACGCCCGTGGTGAGGTTGGGCAATGTCTTCATTGCCCCGTCATACTTCGAACGGAAATAATGTGAGAGGAAGAAGTGCCTGTTTTCCTCATAGTCGGCAGCGTCTATCTCGAATGGTGTCATCTGCACTCCACCTTTCGATGACACGCTCGACGAAGATGACTTTTTCTGCGACACCACCGTCTGCAACTTGAGCTTTCCAAACTGCATGTCGGTACGCAGTCCGAAAAGCGAACTGGCACCTTGGATGAGCGAGGAGTTGGCAGGGAACGACACGTTGCCACCTTCCACAAGCTTTATTATTTCATCCTCCTTGCCTTCATACTTCAACTTCATGCTTTGTGCGTCGAAGTCGAATGTGGCATCGGTGTTGTAGTTGAGGTTCATGTTCACCTTGTCGCCCACCTTTCCATTGACATTGAGGTTGATTTTCTCGTCAAAGTCCATCGTGGTGGTCTTCCTGTTGCGTATGGGGAGCGACGGGTTGTCGATGTTTTTGAAAGTAGCACCGAATTTCAGTTCTGCCGTTCCTTGTGTCTTGATGCGCACACCTCCGGGGCCGAAGATTTTCTCTGCCGGTCCGAGGTCGAAGTGCATGTCGGTGAAGTCGAACTTTTCCTTTCCCTTTGCTTTTGCGGCTTCTTCGTTCTTCGAGCGGAAGAACTCGTAGATGGCTTTTTTCTCGCTCCATTTGAAATACTCCTCAAAAGTCATCATGGTGGGAGCGGCGACATAAGTTCCAGCCACCTTGTTGCCGATGATATATCGCTCGATGGTGTCGTTGTACTCCACCGTCTGTTTCATGTTCTCCGGCCTAACCAAGTCGGCGGAGCCTTGTGTCAGGTCATCGTCGGTGATGGGTTGTGTGCGCTGGATTTTCCAACGTGTGTGCAACAGCGAGTCGGGTATTTCTGCATCTTCATCTTCAAGAATGGGCTGTGCCTTTATGTCCATCTTGTTCTTCTCCGACTCTTTCTTGTCATCTTTGCCCTTGCTGTTGCTCTTGTTTTGGCTTCGTGTCTTGTCGTCTTGTGGCGACTTGTTGTTATTCTGCTGTTGGCGTGTGCGGTTGTCTTGAGGCACGGAAAAAGTGTTGCCCGCCATCACGCTGATGGCGCACAACAAGATTACAAATCCAATGATTCTCAACTTGACTTTCATCATTTTCTGCAGCAGGAGCGGCATTCAACCGCCCAAGATTGTCATGGTTGCACGTTTGCAATAGGCATGACAAAAATAGTTCTTTCTTATTTTATTAGTTTCAGTGCCAGTTTCACCACTTGCTCCACTGGTATGTCGGGCTGTTGTTTCAATATTTCCCCCACGACCTTGGCGGAAGGTGCCGGCGAGAATCCCAACATGGTGAGTGCGCCTATGGCCTCATTCCTCACCTCGGCATTCACGTTCTCGGTTTGTCTCACCACGCCCTCAGGCATTTGTTGTGCCAGGTCGCTGTTGGCTATCTTGTCTTTCAGGTCTACTATGATGCGTTGTGCTGTCCGCAGGCCTATTCCTTTCACGCCTTTGAGTGATCGCTCGTCGCCATTGGCTATCACCGAGCACAATTCCGCTGGCGTGAAGGACGAGAGAATCATCCGTGCCGTATTGGCACCCACTCCCGACACCGTGATGAGCAGTCTGTAAAGCTCACGTTCCTGTTTGGTGGCAAACCCATAGAGGGTGAAAGAGTCATCGCGCCCTCCAGTGACAATAGCCTCATGCACATACAGGCGTACCTCTTTCTTGTTCTGTATGGCAGTATAAGTATTCAGCGAAATGTTCAGAGCATATCCCACTCCAGCCGTTTCAACAACAGCCATTGCTGGGGTGACGTCTGCCAGTTCGCCCCTGATATATTCTATCATGTCGTCTTGTTTTGTATATATACAAATAAATAACGTAGATGTGGGGGGATTATTGCACCAGCGGGCATTTTTATCCTAAAACCTTAATATATGCATATCTTGGAAAATATGTTTTGGCAAATCATATTTGCTCAGTGTTTCCCTCCAAAATAAGCTTGATGATGGACATCACATCTGAGATGGTGACATCTCCATCCTTATTCACGTCAGCATTGGCGAGGATTAAGTTGTCCGTGTTTCGCTCCAAGAGATAGTCCACAAGCAAGGCGACATCGGCTATGCTGAATTCCCCATCTCCATTTATGTCACCCAACCCTGCGTCATGTGCCATGTCCTTTTCTATTATTTCCTTGAACTCTTTCCAAAAATCGGCTGTCTGATAGGCTGATTTCGAACCAATAGGCACATAGAGTATGGCATTGGCGTGATTCGTGAATGTTTCATCATAGATAGTCACAGGTGTAGGACTTTCTATAGTGACAGAAACAAGGCTTGAGCAGCCATAGAAAGCATAATCGCCCATGCTTGTCACACTGTTGGGGATGACGACGGCAGTAATGCCTTTGCAGCCTTCGAAAGTGCCTTCCCCAATACTTGTCACACTGTTGGGGATGACGACTG
>CAMJLI010000111.1 GCA_946406585.1 uncultured Prevotellaceae bacterium
AAATTCTTCAAGAAGAACTTGACAAAATGTCTGCGCATGGAAAAATGTGGAAGATATTTTTGGGCGAGATAGCAATACAACATGAATGCCATGAAAATAGTGACCGTGTTATAGAAATAGCCAAACCACACTAAATGAAAATAACGGAACACCATATAGCACACAGGAAATGCCATGAGGTATAACGTGCCGTTAATCATACAAGGATATTTGTTCTTTTCAGCTGCATCAGTAATGGTGAGAAGAGGATAGCACAATGCTACCCATAAGGTGTTAAACAAGGAAAAACGGCAGAAAACGGTAGTCCATTCAGGCACTATGCCCAACCAAAGCCATAGCACATAGTAAGTCTCAGTGATAAGAGGTAACATCAGTAATGCCATCAGGTAGAGAATGACAACCGAAGCATAGTGTATCAAATCGTTAGTGCGTTCGTATTCGCCTTTGGCAAAGGATTTCGTGATTTGTGGGCGGACAGCAGAAAGAATGTTGTTGGTGAATCCTCTTACATTATTAATAACTTGCCCTGAAATGCTGCTCGCTGCATTGACCGCAACCCCGAAAAACATGTTGACAAGCATGGAGACACCTTGTCCTCTTACAGCCAAGGCACCATTATAATATACGTTCCAGCCAGAAAATACCATCATCCGCTTGAAAATGCCTTTGTCGAACCGCATGGACAGATGGCATTCCTCGAAATGTCGTATGCAGAAAAATCGGTAAAACATGGCAATGCCCACACTGATGCAGGTGGTGAGGAAACTGTAGAGCACCAACTTGTCGAAATTGCCGATGACCAATAGATAGACAGCACCCAAACGGAGGAATATATTCGCCGTTTCCACATAGGCATAAATGTCGAAACGCTCATGTGAAATGATGCTGGCATTGTAGGGTATTTGGGTGAAACCCACAAACATGCTAAAAATAGAGAGATGGAATACCCAGCGGGCTGCCCATAGTCTTCCCTCGGGGATGACAAGCTTGTTTTCCAAGAACCATACGCCCATTGTTTCCAAAACAAGGACAACGACAACAGCCAATATCAGGTGAACGGTAAAAGCTGTGTTAAAAGTGACATTGAGGATGTCCTTGTCGGTACCTTTCTCTTTTCGACCCAGTTCAAAGGTGATGAAACGGGACGTGGAGGCTGCCAAAGAACCATTAAGGAACCCAATGATGCCAACGACACTGCCTACAACACCACGAATGCCGTAGTCTTCCACACCAATGGTCTGGAGGACCACTCGAGAAGTATAGAGAGCTACTGCCATGGCGAGGAACATACGGCCATAGAGCAGTAGGGTGTTTTTGATAATCAGTTTGTTGCTGTCTGCGTAACTCATTTATTTCAAAAAGTTTTTCATCTTCCTCAACATCGCAAAGACATTGCGGAGCAAGCAGATGCCTGTATAAGACTTATGTTGGAAGGCCTTCAGATAGAGTTTTCGCTCAATACCCCCTGGTCGATATTGAGCCATGTATTCGATACAGGCCTTGGCAGATGGGTCTTCAAGTATCCGTATTATCTCTTTTTTCTTCTGGTCTTTGTTGAGTGGAGACTTGGGATGGAATGTGTTGAAAATGATGGACTGAGACAATCCGTCGAACAACCGTCGGCAAGCATGATCTTTCAGGCGGGTGTCGTGAAGGTCCCATTTCTCTGAGAAATGGTTGATTCCCTTGAATATCGACAGATAAATGTCATATCTATGGGGGATATATCGTGAACGGGCATTGCCTTGTTCATAGATATAATAGTGATAAAGGGGTTCCGAAGATATGTAAACCCTTTGTAATGATGGGTATAGCTGCAAATTGAACAGTTCGTCTTGTTGGATACGCTGGTTGCCAAAACGAAAACCATGCTTCTCGATGAAACGGCGGTTGTAGAACTTGTTCCATGCAAAACCATTGCCATAGCGCACGAAAAACAGCTTGTCTAAAAAGATGTCGTGCAAATCGTCATTGTTTTCCACCAATCGTTCTTCGAAGAGGACATCTTCGGTGAGATGTTGGGAGGGGGTCGTTGCTCTGAAACTGAAGATGTTCAATTCTGTTTGGTAGGTAGTCATCCACTCCACATTCTTTTCTACAAGATGGGTGTCTGCATCATCATCGACATCGTAGAACCAAATGTATTCGCCATTGGCGGCATCCAGACCGGCATTCCTTGCACTTCCCAGACCGCCATTCTCCTTTGTGATGATGCGAATGCGTGGCTCGTTCGCTGACATGGCTTGTAGCAATTGGGGCGTATCGTCAGTGGACCCATCGTCGACAAGGATGATTTCTGTCTGCTTGTAGGTCTGTCCGAGAATATTCGTGAGTTTCTTCTCACGAAGCCATGAGGCGATGTTGTAGCAACCTACAATGATGGATGTGAGACCAGGTGTGAATGTCATGAATGCGACTTGAGTCCTTGCAGGATGTCTCGGATGGTGTTCAATGGGGCTGTGTAATCGCTCAGCATTGTTTGGTATCTTTGCCTTATCTCTGCTTCATGGACTGTAATCCATTGGAAGGCTTGTGTAAGTTGTCGTGGCTCTTGCAGCGAAGAGATGGGAACAACATAATGGGTGTCGTCGCCAAACAAGTCGCAGGCAATGCCCTTGGCTTTCACAGAATATCCTACAACCAAGGTAGGAACCCCCGTGGAATAGCCGGCAATGGAGGCATGGGTGCGTGCGGCAACCAGAAAACGACAACGGCTTATGTGGCCTTTCAGCGTCTCTGCATCGCAGTCATCAAGCATCGACACCCTGTTGGTGGCACTGAACTCTTCCAGAAGACGGCGGAGTGGACTGCGGTCGTCGTTGCCCTTCCATACCACATGAGGGATTAGCAGGATGGAATAGGGGGTGTCGGAAATGATATGATTGAGGAGCTTGCGATAGTTGTCGAGCGCGATGCCACGCTTGGGCTCCTGTCTCATGATCAGTGGACTGATGTTGATGCCTACCATATCTGTTCCGTCTGTGCTCGTTGGTAGAGGAAGGACTTGTCTGCCGAGACAGAATGCGGTGTCGGGAATGAAGCGTACTTGTTGCAATCCATGGCTTCGTAGTGCTTCCAATGTGATATGCTCGCGGGCGGTGATGAGACGGTATTTGCGTAGGTCGCTGAGCATCGTGGCGTTGATGCGCTCCGGGTCGATGGAACATCCCCATAGCACGGTAGGGATGCCTCTACGGGACAGCATGTCGTTGAGTATTCCAAACCGTTCGGTAAATCCACTATAGCAGTAGTTGTCACCTCCGATGGCGAGGGCGATGTCGCAATCGCCAATGCGCTCGGGGAAGGAACGGTAGACGGTCTTGTAATAGAGACGGTCGTCGTGGGTCAACTTCATACGAAGGTTGTAGACGAGCCTTTTTATTCCCGAGGGCAGGGGCTCGGTGGTAGGCTTGATGGTGGCAAGGTCGTCGAGATGGTATTTCCTGTCATCGGCTGGGCGCTCGGAGAACACCGTAAAATGATGGTCTTTTGTGCCTATCGCCTTGATGGTGGAACGAACCAAGGCCTCACAGCCATGATTGCCACTCCCGCCGTGTGCATATAAAGCAATGTTCATTGTCTTGTGCCTTTTTGCCTTGTCCTAAGATAAAGTTGCCTGCATTTCAAATATGCATACACCCCGACTCTATTTCCCTTGAGCAATAGCCAATGAAGTTTGCGTTGCGTGGGACGTATGATCAACAAGCCGCTCCTGCAGTATGGCCGCTGGTGTATGTCTGCCAACTTCTTGCCTACTTGATGGAGCGTTATTGGCCTCAACTCCAAAAACATGGCCAAGGTGAGCTTGCCGATAGCCTTGAGCACCAAACGATAGTCGTGGTTGGAGTCGGAGCTCTTGGGGGTAAGCAACATGCAGCATCGATGGGTGTCGATAAGGGAGGGGTAGTCGACTTCTCCTGACACTGCCGGGTGCTCAATATAGTGATAACCACTCTCATCAAAGAAATAAGCGCTTTGCACATGGGCGTAATAGGAGAGGAAAAAGTCGTAGTCTTCCAGCAATCTCTTATGGGTGTCGAATTTGAGATCATACTTCATCACCATATCGCGCTTGATGAGTTTGTTGGGAATATAGCCCATGATGCCCACATGCCGGTGATACTGCTCCTCCACCATCTCGTGAATGAATTCTCCTGCCTGCAGCAGTCCTTGCTTCTTGGGCACCTTGATAACTTGGCGTCCATTGGCATAGTCCTTGGTGATGCCCCACACATAAAGGTCGGCATCGAATGACGAGGATTTCTGCATGATATTACTCAAGTAATGTGGAGATATGTAATCGTCGGAATCCACAAAAAGCAAGTACTTCCCCTTGGCCTCAGCCATGCCACGATTGCGAGCAGCGGAAACACCTTTGTTGACTGTGGGGATGAAGATGATGCGTGTGTCGTTGAATTGCTTGATGATATTGGCAGACTCGTCGGTGGAACCATCGTCGATGATGATGAGCTCATAGTCGGTGTAGTCTTGCTCGAGAATGGAATGGAGACAACGGCCCACATACTCGGCTTTGTTGTATACGGGTATGATGATGGACAGGGGTGTGGTGTCAGTGGCCGTTGGTTGCATGCGTTTTACTTCAATTTTTTCTTCAAGTCAAAACAGCAATAGAGGGCGCGGGGATGGAGACGGGCTGCTGTAAGCAATGTCCGTTGCCATGCATTGAGATTATGGTTGGTGAGCAATGATGGCCATTGGTGCTTGATGGATTTTATGACCTTCTGCCGCTCCGATGCCAAGTCGTCGCCTTTATAGTTGCGCAATTTCAAAAGCAGTCCCAGAGCATTGGAGAGTAGGATGCCTTGGGCTGCAGGAACCAATTCGGGATGAGTCTCTTGCAGATAGGCTACCACGTCCGACGCATTGTCGATAATGTCAAATTTTCGGGGATTGAGTCGGGATGTGGTGATGCTGTTCTTACGGATGTAATAAAAGTAGAGCTTGTTGTAGTTAATGGCAATATTGTCGCATCTGTCGAAAATGCGTATGGACACTGGCAGGTCTTCATTCGTCTTGCCTTCAGGGAAACGGATGTCGCGGAAAAGACTCTTGTGATAGAGTTTGGTGCATGCTGACCACCAGATCGATTCTTCAAGCGCACGGCGCATGACATATTCTTTTGGGTGTGATTTGCTGCCTTCGCCATAGAACTTGTGGTCGCTTCGGCCTCCACGGAGCACATCGGTATGGCAGAAGGCAAGTGGCGTATTGAAACGTACGATGTCGTGATATAGTTGGTCGTACATTTCTGGGGCGATATAATCATCGCTGTCTACAAAACCGACATAGTCGCCGTGACAAGCGTCAAGGCCGCTGTTGCGTGCTGCGGAAAGACCGCCGTTCTGACGGTGGACAACTATCACCCTGCTGTCTTTTTGGGCATACTCTTCGCAAATCTCGCCACATCGGTCGGGCGAACCATCGTCTACCAGCACCACTTCGATGTTGGGATAGGTCTGAGCAAGTATGCTGTCGACACAACGGTGAAGATATTGCTCCACGTTGTAGACTGGCACGATGACGGATATCAGTGGATTGGTCGTTTCCATTTGTCTCTTTTTCTCTGTATGGTTCTGGACAGCCGATATATCCATCGTAAAGGGGCAACACGGCATACGAACTTATAGTTGTCGGCTTCTTTCATCAAATGCTCGATGTCGTTGATGACTTGCTCGGAAAAGAACTCGCGCTTGATGGCATGGAACTGCCGGCGTCGCTCCGCCAAGGTCTTGGCATTGGAACCGATACCTTCGGTGTCGAAATATGCAATGGGTTGCTGGATGTGTTTGAACTTGTATCCGTAGACATAAAGTTCGAGAAAGAAAGCACGGTCGGCAGAGATGGTGTATTTTTCCTTGTAGGGATGCTCCTTGATGGCTGAAGTACGGAAGAAAGAAGCTTGATGTCCCAATGGGGCTTTCAACAAATAAGAAAGCCCCATCTTGTCGGGATATATGCGTTTCTCCACCACTTTGCCTTCTTTGATACACCATTGGTCTCCATAATTCACATCGGCAAGGTCTTTGTTGCTGAACACCTTCTTCAAGGTGTCGGCACTTATATAATAGTCGCCGGAATTGAGGAATTGGCAAAACTCCCCCTTGGCTTGTGCGATGCCCTTGTTCATGGCATGGTAAATGCCGTTGTCGGGCTCGCTCACCCAATAGGTGATGTCGGCACTGTTGGCCTCTATGAGTTCGCGGCTGCCATCGTTGGAACCTCCATCGATTACAATCCACTCATAATCGCGGAAGCTCTGTGCACAGACACTCTCAAGGGTCTTTCTCAAGCCCTCAAGATTATTGTAATTGATGGTGATTATGGATAACTTCATGAAATTTTTTCTTATAAAGTATTACAGGATATGCTTATCCGAATTAAGTATGGCATCTATTTTCTTTGTGAATTTTTCAGCGCCATATTGCGATAGGTGGGTTTCGTTATAGTAATCTCTATCCACAAATTCCTTGTCGAATTGCATGTCTATGTATCTGATACAGTATTTTTGTTGAAGTTCTACTATATAATTATGGAGGAAATCAAGCTGTTTTTGGTTGGGCTTGAAATCTCCCCAAAAATGTGGTGGGGAGACAAGAACCACGTCAATGCCTCTATCTGTCAACAT
>CAMJLI010000112.1 GCA_946406585.1 uncultured Prevotellaceae bacterium
GAAGCCTGTCACAATTTCTTTATTTCTATGCTTTTGTGTGAAGATTATTTGCCAATGGCACCCTTCACTTTGTCAGCAGCTGCGTCAACGGCGTCAGCAGCAGCATCCTTAGCGCCTTCAACTGCATTGGAAGCAGCGTCTTTTGCACCTTCAACTGCGTCGGCGGCAGCGTCTTTTGCACCTTCAACAGCCTCTTTTGCGTTGTCAACAGCGTCAGCGGCAGCGTCCTTCACATCCTCAGTAGCACCTTCAACGGCTTCCTTGGCCTCGTCTACCACGTCGGGAACTTCAATCTCGGGGAGGCTGTTCACTGTGTCGATCAGAGAAGCAACAGCACCTGTGCCTACGAATGCCTTGATCTTGTCAGCATTCTCCTTCAGGAGAGCCTGGATCTTTGCGAGATACTCCTTGGCAGTAGCTGGGTCGGTGAGCTTCAGTTGCTCGATCTTCTCTTGAGCTTCGGTCAGGAATGAGCTGATAGCTGTGGTGTCAGAGTTCTCGATGAAAGCTTGCAGAGAGTCAGCTGATACGAGCTCGATTGCTGGTTCTTCCTCTACTGGTTCAACGGGTTTTGGTTCATTCTTGCAGCTGGTGAAAACGAAAGCAACAGCAGCAACGGCGATAAACAAATACTTTTTCATTTCAATCAATTAGTTTAGTAAAACAAAATTAAAATAATTCTCGACGCAAAAGTAGAAATAATAATCTGAAAATGTTACTTTTTTTTGAATTATTTAACTTAAAAATAATTCATCCAAGTCATCAGGCACGAATATCTGGCCTCTAAAACTTCTCGCTGCCTCTTCTGAGTATCTTGTCTTGCGTGTTGCAAGTGTCTTGTCCTCAGTGTGATACATCACAAGATGCTTCACTTCAAGTTCCTCTGCCAGCCTTCCGGCATCCAGTGCCGTGCTGTGATGTTTTTCGTAGGGTTTGTAGATGTCGCGGTCGTCGTAAAGGCAAAATGCCTCGCACAACAGCCAGTCGGCACCTTCCACATAGGGGCGGCAAAGAGCATTGAAAGGCTCGTCGCCAAGACATGCCAGTCTCATGCCGTCGGACATGGTTGCTGTGAAGCCAAACTGCTTCTCCTTGGTGGAGTGGATGTCGAACGCCTGTAATGACATTCCTGCGGCATTGAAGCTTTGTCCATCCTTGATTTCGACAAACAACACGTCATTGCCTATCATGGATGTGAATTTCTTGGGAAGCATCATGTCGCACATCGTATGAAGCACATGAAGCACCTTGTCATGGCCGTAAATGCGCAATGTGCCGTTGTATCGTCCCATTTTTTGCAGGCTTGTCACCTTGCGCACCACCCACACGGCACCCATTACATGGTCGGTATGGGCATGGGTGAGAAACAGGTCGTGGATGTCGGTGAACGGGATTTTGGCTTGTTCCATCTGGCGCAGTATGCCGTTGCCCCCGCCGGCATCCACCATCAGCTTCTGGCCGTCGTGATGCAGGATGAAGCATGTGTTGAAACATTTGGTCACCATGGCGTTGCCAGTGCCAAGTATGGTTAGTTTGTTCATTATAGCTCGTCGTTTTCAGATTTTACCATTTCGCCTGTCCGATTCAAAGCGGAATCGGCCATCTGGTCTTTTAAATGAAGCGGCGCAACCACAGGGGATGCGCCGCTTGGTTATGGGAAAAAGGGTTCGTGCAGCTTATTCGCTCCAGTCCTCCTGGGTCTTGCGCACATAGCTCTTGTAGCGGATTTGTGCCATGCGCTGTGCCTCTGCGAAGAGTTCTTCTGCCTCGTTTGGATAAGCCTTCTTCACTGACAGGTAGCGTACCTCGCCCAAGAGGAAGTCGTGGAACTTGCTCCAGTCCGGCTCCTTGGAGTCGAGAGAGAATGGGTTCTTGTTCTCTTCGATGAGGGCGGGGTTGTAGCGCCACAAGTGCCAGTAGCCACACTCCACAGCCTTCTTTTCCTCTGCCTGGCTCTTGCCCATGCCGCCCTTGGCCTTCAGACCGTGGTTGATACATGGAGCGTAGGCGATGACCACTGATGGTCCATGCCATGCCTCAGCCTCGCGGATGGCCTTCAGACACTGTGCGTGGTCTGCGCCCATGGCAATCTGAGCTACATATACATATCCGTAGGTGGTGGCTATCATGCCGAGGTCCTTCTTGCGGATGCGCTTGCCTTGTGCGGCAAATTGTGCGATGGCGCCGAGAGGAGTGGCCTTGGATGCCTGGCCGCCAGTGTTGGAGTAAACCTCGGTGTCGAGCACCAGGATGTTCACATCCTCGCCAGTGGCTATTACATGGTCGAGACCACCGTAGCCGATGTCATAGGAGGCACCGTCACCACCGATGATCCACTGTGAACGCTTCACAAGGTAGTGCTCGAGTGTCTGCAGTTCTTTGCAGTGCTCGCATCCTGCCTCTGCACCACCAGCGATGAATGGCTTGATGAGGGCTGCCAGACGCTTGCTCTCGTCTGCATCTTCACGCTTCTCAATCCATTCCTGTGCCAAAGCCTTGAATTCTTCTGGGCATTGCTCTGCTGCAGTAGCTTCGCAAAGCAGTTTGGCCACGCGCTCCTTCATCTTCTTGTTGCCGAGGGCCATACCGAGACCAAACTCGCAGAAGTCCTCGAACAAGGAGTTGTTGAACACTGGACCTTGACCCTTCTCGTTCTTGGTGTAAGGAGTGGAAGGTATGGAGGCTGAATAGATGGATGAGCAACCGGTAGCATTGGCAATCATCTCACGGTCGCCGAAGAGTTGGGAGATGAGCTTCACGTAAGGTGTCTCACCGCAACCAGCACAAGCACCGGAGAATTCAAACAATGGACGGGCGAACTGTGAGTTCTTCACGTTCGAGCGGATGTCTACGAGATCCTGCTTGCTTGGAACCTTCACGAGCTTGTCCCAGTCGGCTGCCATCTTCTTCATGTCGGCGGCGTCGGGGTTGAATGGAACCATTGTGAGAGCCTTGCCTTTCTTCGGATGACCCGGGCAAATGTCGGCGCAGTTGCCGCAGCCCAGACAGTCGAGAACACTTGGCTCGATGACGAAGTGCATGCCCTTCATGACGGCGGGAGCCTTCATCTCAAGAGTGTCAAGACCTTCGAATCCTGCAAGTTCCTCATCGGTCAGCACAAACGGACGGATGGCTGCGTGAGGACAGATGTATGCACATTGGTTGCACTGGATACAGTTCTCGGGATTCCAAAGAGGAACGAATGCCTCGACGCCACGCTTCTCGTAAGCGGAGGTGCCTACCTCCCAAGAACCATCAGTGGTGTTGAACTTGGTGAAGGCGCTGACGGGCAGCAGGTCGCCTGCTTGTGCGTTGATGGGGCGCACCACTTCCTTTACGAATGCGGGAGCGTCGTCTTCCACAACTGCATCGTCAGGAAGGTTGGCCCATGCCGGGTCTACTTCAAACTTCTTGTATTCACCGCCACGGTCAACAGCAGCGTAGTTCTTGTTCACAACATCCTCGCCCTTCGAGCCATAAGACTTCACGATGAATTTCTTCATCTGCTCCACAGCAAGCTCTTCAGGAATCACCTGGGTGATGCGGAAGAATGCCGACTGCAGGATGGTGTTGGTGCGGTTGCCAAGACCGATTTCCTGGGCTATCTTGGTGGCATTGATGGTGTAAACAGTGATGTTGTTCTCTGCAAAGTAGCGCTTTACCTTGTTGGGCATGAAGTGAGCCAGTTCCTCGCCTTCGAAAATGGTGTTCAGCAGGAATGTGCCGTCCTTCTGCAGACCGCGGGTCACGTCATACATGTGCAGGTATGCCTGTACGTGGCATGCAACAAAGTTTGGAGTGGTCACCAGGTATGTGGAGCGGATTGGCTCGTCACCGAAACGAAGGTGTGAGCAGGTGAAGCCGCCCGACTTCTTCGAGTCGTATGAGAAATATGCCTGGCAGTACTTGTCGGTGTTGTCGCCGATGATCTTCACCGAGTTCTTGTTGGCTCCCACAGTGCCGTCGGCACCAAGGCCGTAGAACTTGGCCTGGAACATGCTCTTGCCACCAAGTGCAAGTTCTGGAACGACTGGCAGGGATGTGAAGGTGACATCGTCCACGATACCGATGGTGAAGTGGTTCTTTGGCTCTGGCATTGCCAGGTTGTTGAACACTGAGATGATTTGTGCAGGAGTGGTGTCGTGTGAACCAAGACCATAGCGGCCACCAACGATGAGAGGACGGTCTTCAACATCGTAGTAAGCCGACTTCACGTCCATGTAGAGAGGCTCGCCCTCTGCGCCTGGCTCCTTGGTGCGGTCGAGAACAGCGATGCGCTTCACCGACTTTGGTACTGAAGCAAGCAGGTGCTTGATGGAGAATGGACGGTACAGGTGTACGCTCAGCATGCCCACTTTCTCGCCATTGGCGTTCAGGTGGTCGATGGCCTCGCGTGCTGCATCAGAGGCAGAACCCATGAGGATGACCATGCGGTCGGCATCTTCTGCTCCATAGTATGAGAAGAGGTGGTATTCGCGGCCGGTGATCTCGCTGATCTTGGCAAGATATTCCTCCACTACCTCGGGCACTGAGTCATAGTAGCTGTTGCAAGCCTCGCGGTGTGTGAAGAATGTCTCTGGATTCTCGGCGGTACCACGGGTGACAGGGCGCTCAGGAGTGAGTGCGCGGTCGCGGAAACGCTTGATGTCGGCCTCGTCTACCAATGGGAGGATGTCCTCGTTGTCGAGACGCTCAATCTTGTGATACTCATGAGATGTGCGGAAACCGTCGAAGAAGTTGATGAATGGAACGCATGTCTTCAACGATGCAAGGTGAGCGACGGCGGTGAGGTCCATCACTTCCTGTACTGAGCCTTCGCAAAGCATGGCGAAGCCTGTCTGGCGGCAAGCCATCACGTCCTGGTGGTCACCGAAGATACAGAGAGAGTGAGAGGCCAATGTACGTGCTGAAACGTCGAAGACGCAAGGCAGCAGTTCGCCGGCAATCTTATACATGTTTGGAATCATCAGAAGAAGACCTTGCGATGCTGTGAAAGTGGTGGTCAACGCACCAGCTTGCAGAGAACCGTGCACGGCACCTGCAGCACCGGCTTCTGACTGCATTTCCTGTACGGATACTGTCTGACCCCAAAGGTTCTTGCGACCACGGGCAGCCCACTCGTCCACATGCTCGGCCATCGGAGATGATGGAGTGATGGGATAGATGGCAGCCACTTCGCTAAACATGTAGCTGATATGAGCAGCAGCTTCATTTCCATCACAGGTGATGAATTTTTTTTCCTTTGCCATTTTTGAATTGTTAATAATGATTGATAATGCTTGTATTGAAGTATATATATGATGTTAATATAAAAATCCCAGAAGCCAGAGTGGTATTTGGTTGCCCAGGCCTACCTCGGTGTTGTAACGGGCATAGATGACATCCGGCTGGAGGCGGTGCTTGCTGTTTTGGGCGGCATCGCAGATGCGGAATTTCAGCTTCCCGTCCACAAGGTATGTCGTGTCGTGGCTCGCTTGGTTCACCTTGTGGTCTTTCCACAGGGAATTCACGAAGAACGTCTCCATCACATCCTGACGGTCCACCTTGCTTGGATAGATGGCATACATCAGGTTGGGATTGTGAAGCATCACTTTTGAAGGCTTCTTGGGAAACGACTGGCCATTGGCGTAAATGATGTTTATAAGACGGGCGTCGGCAAGATACTTGATGTAGTTCATCACCGTGGCGCGACTCGTGTCGATGTCGATGGCAAGTTGGCTCACATTCGGTGTCTTGGGGCCGTCTACCGCCAGTTCATAGAAGAGGCGCTTGATGCGGGTGAGGTATTTCAGCTCTATCTGCTTGATAAGCAGGATGTCCACTTCTGTCACCATGTTCATCGTCTTCAGCAGGTTCTCCGAATAGTTGCGGCGCTCTTGGAAGAATGGGTAGAACCCATGGTGCACGTAGTCTTGAAAATACTCCTGAGGACGAACCTTGGGCAATATCTGCTTTATGATATGCTCATGGTCGGAGAGAATCTCTTCCAGTGTGTAGGGCTTGAAATTGTTGCCTGTCAGCAAGTTGAGAAATTCCCTAAACGAGAATCCACGAAGGTTGTAACTCTTCACTATGCCGTTGAGCTCGGGGTTTTCTTCTTTCAGACGCATCACGCTCGAACCGGTGAACACTATCTTCAGTTCGGGATAGTTGTCGTAGCATTTGCGAAGCTCTTTGCTCCAGTTCTGCTGCTTGAACACTTGGTCAACGAGCAGCACCTTGCCGCCATTTCGGTAAAACTCACCGGCAAACTCCTCTATGCCATGGTCTTGAAAATAGAAATTGTTCAAGTTGATGTAGAGGCAATGCTTGTCGCGGGTGTCGAAATTTTCCTTTGCGTACTGAAGCAAGAAGGTGGTCTTGCCCACACCACGTGTTCCCTTGATGCCTATCAAGCGGTCGTTCCAGTCTATCTCTTCCATAAGGCCTCGACGGACTGGTGCATTAGTGTGTTCCACCAAGTAGGTGTGGGTGCGGAAAAAAGCCTCCATGCTGTTCTTTTGTTCTTTGAACGGGGTGTGTCTTCCCTTGAAGTCTCTAATTCATGGCAAAGATAACATGTTTTTCTCTAATTGCAAAGTCAAGTTTGCAAATTATGTTTTTTTTAG
>CAMJLI010000113.1 GCA_946406585.1 uncultured Prevotellaceae bacterium
CTTTTCAACAGAATCACCATCCACCTTGACGGCAGGTACTACTCTGGCAAGCGTTTTACCATTAAGAGTTATGAATCCCTAAAAACCATGCCCAAAGATGATGAGATATACGTACGGGAGTACCGCCTCAACGGAAAGAAAATCACCGACCCTCGCATCTCTTTCGCCGATGTGGCAAAGGGAGGCACGTTGGAGATTAGGAAGGGGTCAGAGCCACTTGACAAATATTGATAAACCCACATTGCTCCTTGTTACTTTACGTAGTTGGCGAGCATCTTTTGTAGCCTTTCCCGTATCTTGTTTGCCAATGATTCTGGGGATATGATGGTGATTCCTTCTCCGAATCCCAGGATGTCGCGCTCCAGTTCATAATTGAGGATGACATCGATGCTGAATACTGCGCTGCCGTCGTCTTCACGGCTGATTTCCTGCTGGCTGTGGTGGAATGGCTTGGTGGTGACGTAAGGCACTTGGGAGGCACTCACTCTGAACACGACATGCTCCGCCTTGTCATCCGGCCAACGTGACACACCAATCATCTCGCTGAAATATTGTTGAGGATGGAAGGATTTGTCCTTTATGTAGCGCTCCTTTTTGGGTGCAGGTGAGACCTCCTCGATGCGGTCGAGTGCCAGGTTCTGCAAGAATTGCTCTTGGGAGTCGTGCCTCCTGCCGAAGATGAACCATCGGTTGCGGAACTCTTTTAAAATATAAGGAGAGAAACAGAACGTTTGCGGCTCAGGCCAATGGAAGGATTGGTAGGTGATAGTCACAGGCTCCTTGTCGACGATGGCATCGTGCAGCGGCGTGATGTGATCCAGTCCGCGCAGGCGGTCGTTGCTCTCCAGCAGGATAACCGGCTCCACCCTGTAGCGCATTGAAGCAAGATGGTCCTCCAGCCGGTTCACTACATCTTCCACATCGTCGAACCCCTTAAAGGAACTCATTTGTTTGAGCAGGTCCACCGCCTCTGTCAGCTGGCGCATGTCCATTTCTGAGAGTGGCACGTCGGTGATGCTGTAGTCGTAGTCGTCGTATCGATAGTATTTGCGGTCCACCACCTTGATGGGTGCGTAGTAGCCCAACTCGTTTGATTGGCGCATTTCCTGTATGTCGTGCTGTATGGTGCGGCGGCTCACATCGCCGTATCCGTTGGCTTCATACAATGCATCGCTGCATGCGTCAATCAGTTCTTGAAGTGTTGCCCTGCGGCCCTTGCGGAGCATGCGGTCGATGGTCTTGTACCTTAACAAGGTGTTTCTGTTGATGGGCATGATGAAATTCTATGGTTGTGGTGTTTCTATTAAGCTCAATATTTCCTTGATGATAACCTCAGGCAGCGAGAAGCGGATGTCACAGCTGTGTGGGTTGATGGCATCCAGGAAGTGGGGCAGTTCTTCCTTATACACCTTTCTCATGTGCGCATTGCCCTCGCCATGTCCTTTGCATGAATAAGTGATGTTGGCACGTCGGTCGGCCAGTTTCACGAAGGGGGCATAGGGTGTTTCCCTGATGCCCTTGTAATAACGCTCCCCGGCGCGTTCTGCTCGTGTGCGCCCCTTGTCGTTGGTCAGCGCATAGACGATTTCAGCAGCCGTCAGCGCCTGTTGTTCATCCATCCACCGCAGGGCATATCTTGTCACGTCGTTGTAAGTCAATCGCGCATCCTCTATGCTGTCGTGGAAATAGGCACCGAAAAACAATGGTAGCAAGTCGTTCTCGTCATCGCAAACCAAATAGCCGTATTCATAGACGGAGGCTGCCACCATGTCAAGATGCAATCCGTATGGTTTGTCTCTGTCATATGTCTGGTTGACACTTGCATGCAATTCGTGGGCAGACTGCCTTATTTCATTTATTTCTTTTTCATGGTTTTTCACCCATTGGTCAAAAGTTTGTCTTTTCATGTTGCTGAAATGATTTAAGTTTTGCCATTTTACTCTTCACCATAGCGAATGATGTCGGCAAGTTTGCCAATCATCCTGGAATGTATGTCGGCTGTAATGTTGTCGTAGCTTTTGCCTTGTGTCTCCGGCAAGGCTGCCGCTATTGCCTGTCGTGCTGCCAGCCATCGTCCAAAAGAGGTCTTGAGGTCCTTCACACGCTCTGCCACGATGCTGTCATTGGGAATGTGGTCATTATTGTCCATCTCTTTGAGGTCTTCTATGTCTTCGGGGATAGAATGTTCTTTTATCCACTGTTCCCATTGGCTTGTTGTCACCGTCTTGCCTTTCTGGTTATAGGGTTTTCCATCCAATATAATTCCACGTTCCAACTCAAGTTCTGCACGTCGGTTTTGCGACAGGTTCGCATAGTATCCTTCTATCTCCATCGGTTTCATGCTGTACCAGTTCTGGTTGTATGATACATCGCTCCAGAAATTGAACCTGGCTTTGTTGAGGTCATGCCATGCTTCATATTCTTCTTGCATGAGCGACTTCAGGTTGGATGGCACCTCCAATAACCACTTCCTGTAGGCTTCGATGGTGCGGTAGTATTCTACTGTCGCATAGACATAGCTCTGGAAGTTCATCTCGCTTTGTGTCAGTGATGAGAATCTTTCCACCACGCCTTTTATCTCGTCAAGTGCGGAACTTGCTGGAACTGTTGGCACCGCCACCCTGAAAGTGTCCAAGGCTGCATTGACTGCCACGGCCCATTGCAGCTTGTCATTGGCTTTGCCGTTGATGTTGACCACATGTGCCATCCTCAAGAAGCGATTGGCGAGGCGCATCGCCGCAGAGTCACGATGGTTGGCAAGAAATACATCGGCATCCTGTGGGTTTTCTTTCGCTTCCTCGAAATTGTTGTAGTTGGCAATCATTTCCTCAACATCATGCACCTCGGCAAGGCCCAGCAAGTCTTCTGCTGATATGGGGCTTTGCAGGATGGCATCCTCAATATATGCAATGCTGTCCTCTCCGGTATATCCTTCTGGAACACTTACGGTATCGCGTGGGTTGATGTTTCCCGAATTGGCTGTTACATTTCCATTGCAAGCAGTCAGCAATGCAATAGACAAAGTAATGATAAATAGGGCTGCCTTGTTCATAATGATGATTGATTTGAAATTGTTTATTCTTGGTCTTGTTTGTGTTTGGTTTTCCGTGTATAGATTTTTTTGGATTTGTGCAGTCTGTCGAATGAGTGGAATCCAGGACCAAAAATCTCCATATCGGCTTCCCTTCCTCCGCGTCTCATGGCCTTGATGGCATCCATCGTGGTTGCCTTGGCTTTTTTGTTTTTTTGTTTTCTCATCTTTTTCTTTTCTTTGTTGGTGTACTAAGAGACAGGATGATGACCATGTCCTAGTTCAGAATTCAAGCCTGAAGCCTTTTGACTTCATCTCTTTGTATTTGTTGGGGTTGAACTTGTAATGGATGGGAATCGTCCTTGCTGCATTCTTTGGGCGGTCGCCGGTCTCCTCCAGCACACCGAGCTTCAGCATTTTGTTGGCAAAGTTCCTACGGTCGAAATGAACCTCAAGGATGGCCTCGTAAAGAGCCTGCAGCTGCGACATGGTGAAGACTTCTGGCAGCAGTTCAAAGCCTATGGGCTGGAAATGTATCCGCTCTTTCAGGCATTTTAGTGCCACACGCAGAATCTTCTCATGGTCGAAAGCCAGTTGGGGTATCTCGCTGATAGGATACCACTGTGCGTTCCTTGCATCGTCGCCTCCCTTGACGGAGCCTTTCTGCACCAAGGCATAATAGGCGATGGTTATTACCCGTCCGCGTGGGTCGCGGTTCACGTCGGAGAAGCATCCCAACTGTTCCAGAAACCCTTTTCCCACGTCGTACTCTGTTTCCTCTTTAAGTTCACGAAGGGCGCAAGCCTCCGTGGTTTCGTCCATCCTGAGGAATCCGCCCGGGAACGCCCAACTTCCTCTGTAGGGTTCGATGCCGCGCTCCACCAGCAGCACCGACAGCCCTTCCTTGACATCATAGCCGAATATCACACAGTCTGTCGTCACCGAGGGGCGCGGATACTCATACGTGTATGAACCTTTTTTCATCTCCATGATTCATCAGTTTTTTCTTTCGTTTGTGCCATGATTTTACTTTTTTTATGGCTAGTGTGTTTTATGCGAAATTAGGGTTTGTATTTCAAAAATCCAAATGTTTTTTGTGAATTTTACGCAAAAAATGCATTTCTTTGATTTTTAGCTTGAAAAACATGTCAATGTGGGTTAAAATCTTGCACAAGTATTTATGGGGTTTTGTCTTGTCGTTTGCATTTATGTTTCATTTTCATCCGATTGAGAGTAAGGCGGCCATTTGATGTATAGCTGTATCGGCCCCTGATTCATGTCTTCTTCCACAGGATTTGTCACAGTGATACCAAGCAGGCGTACAGACCTTTGTTGAAAGTCTACCTCGCCAAGTAGTTCCTTGACCAAGGGCATGATTTTTTCCTTGTTCTCTATTACTGCATTTTCAGTAATGCTGTGGGTGGTCTGCTGAAAGTCGCTGAATTTCACCTTCAGCACCAATGTGCGTCCCTTGAAATTGTTGCGTGCGAGTCTCCCTTCCAGTTCATCGGCAAGGATATCCAGTTCTGCTAGCATGTCTTCTTGTCTTGTGAGGTCTTTGATGTATGTCCTTTCGCATCCCACCGACTTCCTCACCCACTCTGTGACCACCGGACGGTCATCTATGCCACGGGCAAAGTCGTGGAACACTTTTCCCATCTTTCCGAATTGGGTTGTGAGTTGCTGAAGTGTAAGTCCACGCAGCTGCTTGCCTGTGAACACTCCCATTTTGTGCATATGCTGTGCCGTCTTCTCACCCACACCCCAAAACTGTTCCACCTTCAGGTTGTCGATGAATTCGAGTGCCCGCTCAGGATGGACGGTGCATAGTCCGTCTGGTTTTCTGAAGTCACTGGCCACCTTTGCCAGAAATTTGCAATAGCTCACTCCTGCAGATACAGTGAGGCCGGTGCCCATCCTGATCTTCTGCTTGATTTCTCTCGCGATATCCACAGCCATGTCCATCCCGCGCTTGTTGTCTGTCACATCGAGGTATGCTTCATCAAGGCTGAGAGGCTCGATGAGGTCGGTGTATTCGTGAAAGATGTCATGCATCTGCTGCGACAACTCTTTGTAGCGGTTGAAATGTGGTTTCACCACCACCAAGTTAGGGCATAGGCGGTGTGCCACAGCAATGGGTTGGGCAGAATGCACCCCGTATTTGCGTGCCACGTAGTTGGCGGTGGAAACAACACCTCTCGGCCCGTCGTGACCCACCACGACAGGTTTTCCTTTTAGTGAAGGATTGTCCAGTTCCTCCACTGAGACAAAAAAGGCGTCAGCATCTATATGGATGATTTTCCTTTGCTTCATCGTCTGCTCGCAATATGTCCTCGGTGAACACGATGGCCCAACCGTCCACGGATTATATGGCTATCATAAAGAGTTAATATATCCTTTGTATTGTAAAAGGTTGATGCAAAGATAATTGAAAGTTGAATTCCATGCAAAGAATTCTTGTTTTTTATTTGGCACTAAAAAGACATGAAAAAATACTTCGTCCTAAATTATGTATTGCCTTCGATTTGCGTTAACTTTGCAAATTGCATGGCATATGGAATCCGTGAAAAGTGACATACAATGAGTGAGGATGACAATCAGAATAACAACAAAACATGACAGATATGAAAGAAATCAATTACAAGGACATGAAGTTCAACCCGTTCAACCTCATAGGAGGTGAATGGATGCTGGTGACAGCTGGTGATGAATTATCGGGATGCAACACCATGACTGCATCATGGGGGCATCTGGGATGCCTATGGGGACACAACGACCCTACGGCGGTCATTTATCTGCGCCCGTCGCGCTATACGAAGAAATTTGTTGATGAGGAGCCTTATTTCACCCTCTGCGTGATGGACAAGTCGTTCAAAAAACAGATGGCCTATCTGGGCAGCGTCTCTGGTCGTGATGAGGACAAAATTGCAAAAACTGGCCTCACACCTGTCTATGATGAAAACTCAGTCTATTTCAAGGAGGCAAAACTGGTGCTGGTGTGCAAGAAACTCTACCAATCGGAGTTGCAGGAAAGCGGCTTCCTCTATCAGGAAACCATAGATGAAAGTTATCCCTTGCGTGACTTCCATACGATGTATGTGGGCAAGATAGAGAAAGTCCTGGTACGTGATGACGAGTACTTGAAATGAATAACCATTGGGATGAAACATCTGACAAACATCAAAGAAATAGAACAGGCTCTGGTGGACAACCGCCAGTGCCTGTTCTTCATCAAGGCTCCTGACTGCGGGGTCTGCAACGTCATGCTCGAAAAGGTTGGAAGACTGGCAGAGAGATTTCCATCTGTGTTCTCTTTTTATACAGACATCCGAGAAGAGCCGCTGATTGCAGGGCGTTTCCTGGTTTTCTCAGGACCTACGGTGCTGTTGCTGATGGATGGAAAGGAATTCTACCGTGGCTCGGGATTCATCAACATGGAAGAGCTTGAAAGAAAAATGGGAGTGTGACCCCTTGCTCAGCTCCGCTCTCG
>CAMJLI010000114.1 GCA_946406585.1 uncultured Prevotellaceae bacterium
CTTTGCGCCAGCTACAACCACGACATTGCAGGTGGCAAATGGAACGGCATGATGACACAAAAGCACATTGGCTACACATCATGGAACGACAACTTCCCCAGCGACCGCCTTCCCCGCATCAGAAATGTTGAATCAAGCACCCCTGGGGGATATACATTCAAAAGCTCCAACGGATTTGTATCCATGGAAGCCGAACACTTTAATTCATCCACAGCCCCAGAAGGCATAGAATGGACTGTGATACCCTACTTTGGAAGAACACTCAGCGGCATAACACTCATGCCCTACACCCTGCCGACCAATGGCTCCAGCCTGGAATATCGATTTGAAATGGAAAAGCCGATGCCAGAAAAAGTCACTGTGCATGTGGTGGTTAAGTCCACGCTCGATTATCTCAACAAGGGAGGAATGTCGTTCACCGTATCATTGGATGGCAGCCCTGCCCAAAGCATCAACTTCAACGACCGTCTGAATGAAGCAAAGGAAAACATCTATTCCGTCTTCTACCCCACTGTGGCACGACGAGTAGTAGAATGCAAAGTGGAATTGCCGATAAATTCCACTGAGAAACTGCATCAACTGACCATCAAGCCATCCGACCCAGCAATCGTATTCGAAAAAATCGTGGTGGATGCCGGCGGCTACCAGCCATCGTTCCTCTTTGGCGACGAGTCGCCATACACCAAGCAGTAGCCTATGATGTAAAAGATTACAGCAAGAGGGTGCGTCTTTTTGACACACCCTCTTGCTGGATTATGAAGATTTGAACGGTCTATCATGTTGCCTCCCAAATGTATTGGAAAAAACATGAAAGGAAATCATTTTCCCAGCCTCTCCAATTCTGATTTAGCCTCTTGCAAACCTTGGTCGGCAGCCAAATGAAAAAGCCTGACTGCCTCTGTAGCATTCTTCTTCACTCCGATTCCATCCAAATAGAAACCACCAAGCATGTACTGTCCACCAGCATTACCTTGTTCAGCAGACATCCGTGCCCATCTCACCGCTTCAACCTCATTCTTCTTAACCACCTCGCCAATATAATAGAAAGTAGCCAAGTTGTTCTGTGCATCCGCATTACCTTGCTCTGCAGCCTTCACAAACCAAGTTATAGCCTCATTGGCATTCTTTTCCACACCCATGCCTGCCATGAGACAAACCGCATAATTGAACTGAGCCTTGGAAAGCCCTTGCCGGGCAGCCATTCCAAACCATCTTGCAGCCTCTTTCATGTCCGCAGCATCACATTCTTCGCTTGTGTAACATACACCAAGAAAGTTCTGCGCCTCAGCATTTCCTTTCTCAGCCACCAGCAACGCCCACTTCATAGCTTCATTGCAACTCTGAGCCACCCCCTTGCCATAATAATAGCTATTGGCAAGATTGAGCTGTGCCTCCTCATGCCCTTTCTCGGCAGCCTCATAGAACCAATCTGCAGCGATATCCATGTCACGACTCACCCCCCTGCCATAAGCATAACACAAAGCCAAACGATAACAAGCATCCACGTTACCATTCAATGCTGCCTTTTCATACCATTTTGCAGCTACGGAGTCATTCTGCGACACGCCAAGTCCATTTTCATAAAAACGTCCCAAAAGGCACTGTGCCTCCACGTCGATGGTGTCGCCACCAATAGAGTCAGCCACCTCAAGCCATTGTGCCGCGAGCCTGTAATCAGGAGGCGTGGCATCTGCAAAGAGATGCCCAAGTTGTGAAGCCGCCACCCCGCTACCTGCTCCAGCAGCCTTTTCAAACCACGAGATCGCCACCACACTGTCAACCTCGACTCCATCGCCCTGCAAGAAAACATATCCCAACTTGCAAGCCGCATTGACGAGCCCATTTTCAGCTGCCAGTTCATACCAGCGAACAGCCTCTACAGGGTCGTATGGCATCCCCTTCACACCATCAGCATAACAACATCCCAATGAATACTGGGCATTTGCATCACCTTTCTTCGCAAGTTTGCCATAAGTCTTGGCTGCCTCGGTCTTGGCCTCCGCCTTGCGTACCACAGGCAAGGAATTCTGTGCTTTCACCATTCCCGGCTTCATCATCAAAGCCATTATCAGCATCCCCAAAAAGAAAAATCTAGCCATCATTACAATTTGAGTTGAAATTTGGCGGCAAAATTAGACAAAATATCGGATAATATAACTAATTTTGCAATGGATATGGCTTCTGACGAACAAAAAATCATAAAAATGAAATACAAGATAGCAGCACCGCCTATCATTGACACCATAGTAAACCTGCCAGCCTCCAAAAGTATCAGCAATCGTGCACTGGTGATACATGCCTTCACCAAAGGCAACGTAAAGCCAGACAACCTCTCCGACTGCGACGACACAGAAGTGATAGTGAACGCCCTTAGAGACATGCCACCCGTCATCGACATAAAGGCAGCGGGCACAGCCATGCGCTTCATGACAGCCTTCTTGGCTTGCACGACAAACGGCGAACACATCATCACCGGCACTGAGAGGATGAGGCACCGTCCGATTGGCATCTTGGTGGACGCATTGCGCCGTCTGGGCGCAGACATAACCTACAAGGGTGCTGAAGGATATCCCCCATTGCTCATCAATGGACGACAGCTTGACGGAGGACTCATAGAAGTGCCTGGGAACGTCAGCTCACAATACATTTCCGCCCTCCTCATAGCTGGCGCTGCCATGCGCAATGGCCTGGAACTGCATCTCACTGGCGACATAATATCCCGCCCGTACATAGACCTTACACTATGCACCATGCGCGATTTCGGAGCCAAGGTGGAATGGACCGGACCCGACACGATAGAAGTGAAAGCCCAGCCATATCAACCCACCCCATATCTCATAGAGAACGACTGGAGTTCCGCCTCATATTGGTATGAGATATTGGCCCTCAATGGGATGGAAGAGTCAAAAGTGCGCCTCAATGGCTTGACCGACGGATCGCGTCAAGGCGACTCAGTAGCCCGCTATCTGTTCAGCCTCCTCGGGGTAAAAACCACTTTCGACGTGAAAGAAAAGGGTGTACCCACCACAGTGACACTAAAATGCCATCCACCAAAGCTCCCACGACTGGAATTCAGCTTCGTCAACCAGCCAGACCTCACCCAAACCTATGTCGTGACATGCGCCCTCCTCGGCATACACTTCCATTTCAAAGGACTCAGCACCCTTCGCATCAAGGAAACCGACCGCATTGAAGCATTGAAGATAGAAATGGCGAAATTGGGTTATGTTGTGGAGAGCAACAACGACAATGACTTGATATGGAACGGCCAGCGATGCCAGGCCGACATCCATCCCATAATCGACACTTACGACGACCATCGCATGGCATTAGCCTTTGCCCCTGCATCCACCAAAATAAGTGGCCTGCGCATCAACAATCCCTCTGTAGTCACCAAGTCATACCCTCATTACTGGGAAGACTTGCAGGTTGCCGGCTTCAAAATAGAAGAAGAGCCATGACATACATATTGCTGGCAGTCGTGGCGTTGGCTGCACTTGGAGTCGTAGCCGCACTCACCACCACATCATCACGCAAAGAGGGTGAGAGCACCATTCCACAACCCCAATCATCCACTTGCTCCACCTGCGATGGAACAAACAGCAAATGCGAACAAGAGTGCATGATGGAGGCTGCCGTGAAGCCAATAGAGTATTTTGACGATGAGGAACTGGACGTTTTCAAAGGACGCTCATCCGACAAATACACCGACGAAGAAGTAGAAATGTTCGCCGAAGTACTCTACACCATGCGTCCCGACGAGGTGGTGTCTTGGAATCGCAGCCTTATCCTTCGCGGCATCAACGTACCCGACCAAATAAAGGATGAACTGGTGATGATGATGGACGTCACGGAAAAGCAATCCCCAAGACAATAAAAGTGCCTTTTTGGGGTTAATTATAATGAGCATGAACAAGACAAGAATCATCATACCAATGGTACTGGCAGTTACTCTGTCGGCTATTTTGTCGTGCTCTTCACACAAGAATACTGCAAAGAACCGTTTTTGGCAATCTTTCACTGCAAAATACAACATCTACTACAACGGGACACTCGCATATATCGAGGGTTCACAAGCGAAAGAAGACGGCAACAAAGACAATTACACAGAAATAATACCCCTATACACCGTTGGCAACAAAAACAGTGTGTCTCTTGGCTCCGGCAGTTTCGACAAAGCCATAGAAAAGAGCCAAAAGGCGATAAAGCTTCATAGCATCAACAAACGTCCGGAATGGACAAAGAGCCGCAGGAAGACCGAAAAGGACATCGAGTGGCTTAGCAGACGCGAATACAATCCCATGTTGTGGAAAGCATGGATGCTGATGGGGCGCTCTCAATTCCACAAGGGAGCTTTCGATGAAGCCGCCGCCACATTCAACTACATGGGACGCCTATACCAGACACAGCCAGCCATCTATGGCAAGGCAAGGGCTTGGCTTGCAAAATGCTATATTGAGCAGGAATGGCTCTACGATGCAGAGGACATCATACGCAACATGCAGCGTGACTCGCTCGACTGGCGAGCTGTAAAGGAATGGGACTATACATACGCCGACTATTACATACATGCGGGAGAATATGAGCAAGCCATCCCATACCTGCGCAAAGTCATCAAACATGAGATGCGTCGCAAGCAACGCGCCCGGGAATGGTTCCTGCTAGGGCAGCTGGAGGCTGAGTTGGGGAATCGCGACAAGGCATACAAAGCCTATAAGAAAGTGCTCTCACAAAACCCTCCCTATGAGCTGGCTTTCAATGCACGCATCGCCATGACAGAGGTGATGGCAGACAACAGCACAAAAAAGACCATCAGCCGCCTGAAGCGCATGGCCGCCTCAGACAACAACAAAGACTACCTCGACCAAGTGTACTATGCCATGGGCAATGTGTACATGTTGGAGAAAGACACGACAAAAGCCATCGAGGCATACGAAAAGGGCAACACCAAAAGCACACGCAACGGGGTGGAGAAAGGCGTGCTCTTGCTGAAACTCGGAAACCTATATTGGGAAAAGGAAAAGTTCGGCGACGCCCAGCGATGCTATGGTGCAGCAATAGGCATGCTTGACAAGGAGAGGAAAGACTACGAGGAGCTGTCGCACCGTTCAAAAATACTTGACGAACTCGCTCCATATACAGAGGCCATTCACCTGCAAGACTCCCTTTTGGAATTAGCAGACATGCCCGAAAAGGAACGCAATGAGGCCATCGACAGAGTGATAGAGGCACTCAAGAAGAAGGAGAAAGAAGAGAAGAAAGCCCAGCAAGAGCAAGCCGTGCAACAGGCACAGAGCCGCGGCAACACCAACGTGAACAACCGCAACCAGCGTCAGACCAACCAACCTCCGCAAGGCCAGCAACAGGGAGAATGGTATTTCTACAACTCGCTCGCCGTAACCCAAGGCAAGAGCACATTCCAACGCCAATGGGGCAAACGTGAGAACGAAGACAACTGGCAGCGTTCAAACAAGACCGTGGTGGGCGACTTTTCTTCTGGCGAGGAACTGGCAGAGGCTGCCGACTCTGTAATTGCAGCACAAGAAGCAGCACAAGACTCCCTCACCGCAGTGCAAGACAGCGCACAAAACGACCCGCACAAGAGAGAGTATTACATGGCACAAATCCCTTTCTCCGAAGAACAGAAAGCAGAATGCCATGCCATCATCTCTGATGGACTATTCCATTCAGGTGTTATCTTCAAGGACAAGTTCGACAACCTCAGGTTAAGCGAAAAACAGTTCAACAGACTTACAGCCAACTATCCTGACTTCGAGAAGATGGACGAGACGTATTACCATCTCTTCCTTTTGTATTCACGCAAAGGCGACCAAGCCATGGCCGACACCTGCGTGCAACGCCTGAAAGAAGGATATCCGGAAAGCCAATGGACGAAAATCCTCACCGACCCATACTTCGTGGAAAACTCGAAATGGGGCGAGCAAATGGAGGATTCCCTATATTCAGCAACATACAATGCCTTTAAAGCCGACCGATATGAAGAGGTATACGCCAACACCACCATTTCGGAGAAACGCTTTCCGTTAGGCGGCAATCGCGACAAATTTGTCTTCATCCGAGGTTTGAGCCGTCTGAATGACAACGACCCAGATGGATGTCTCGAAGACATGAACTATGTGGTGCAGAACCACCCAACAGGTCGCATCAGCGAAATGGCTGGAATGATTGTAAACGGCGTGAAATCAGGGAAAGTACTTCGTGGAGGCAGATTCGACCTCAGCGATGTCTGGAGTCGCAGAAGTGCCGTCCTCAACGACAGCGACTCCATAGCAGCACGCAAGTTCACACCCGACAGGGACAAGGAATTCTTGTTCATCCTGGCATACGCTCCCGACTCCGTAAACGAGAACCAGCTGCTGTTTGAGTTGGCGCGTTTCAACTTCACCACTTACATAGTGAGAAACTTCGACATCCAAATAGAAGACAAAG
>CAMJLI010000115.1 GCA_946406585.1 uncultured Prevotellaceae bacterium
AGTGGGCGATGTGGACAACGACGGTTGCGACGAGATAATATGGGGCTCGGCAGCACTTGACCACGATGGCAAGATGCTCCATGCCGTGGGGTTTGGACATGGCGACGCCATCCACTTGGGTGACATGAATCCTGACAGGCCAGGCCTTGAACTATTCGACATCCATGAAGAGAAAGGTGAATTTGCATGGGACATGCATGATGCTTCCACTGGTGAAATCCTTTGGAAAGGCGGACAGCAAGGAGCCGACAATGGTCGAGGGGTGGCTGCCGACATCGTAACAAACAGTCGCGGCTATGAGTTCTGGTCTGCATACGGCGGCTTCGACAAGGAGAGTCGCAACCAAAACCCGTTTAATGCCGTGACAGGCAAAGAGGTGGGAACAAGAAAGCCATCCATGAATTTCCGCATCTATTGGGATGGTGATGCTTATGATGAACTACTCGATGGTACAAGCATCACAAAGTGGTCACCATCGGCCATTACCAACCTGGGCATTTATGCCACCAGTTCCAGCCAGAAGACATTTGCATCATTGGGCATGAGTCCAGCCTCATGCAACGGAACGAAGGCGACCCCATGTCTGCAAGCCGACCTGTTTGGAGACTGGCGTGAAGAGGTGGTTTGGTGGAACAACAACAACCCTTCACAATTATATATTGTAAGCAGCACAACAACAACGAAGTACAGGGTGCCGACGTTGATGCATGACCACCTCTATCGCATGGGCATCGCATGGCAGAACTGCGCCTACAACCAGCCACCCCATTTGGGCTACTATCTGCCCGACTATGTGGATTCATTCCAGGGTGTGAAGGATGATGCCACCAGCATTGATGATATGCGCCAAAACATTGAGATTGTTGCACGCACCTATTATAACATGCAGGGACAACAAATATCCTCGCCTTCAAGATTCAACCAAGTGTATATAGTAAAGGAACATCATGCTGATGGTTCGGTAACGACGAAAAAACGCTTGATGCGTTAACAAGGGGAGTTCAATACACAGCAAGTCACACTACGATGAGGCTTCTTCTGGGAACCATATAAATGTAAGCGGAATAATGTTGACAGAGAAGACAATGGAACGCCTGCGGATACTCGCAGAGTCGGCGAAATACGACGTATCATGCTCGTCGAGCGGCACTGTTCGCAGTGGTCGCAAGGGCATGGTGGGCAACACCGTGGGCGGCGTAGGTATCTGCCACTCGTTTGCCGACGACGGGCGCTGCATCTCACTGTTGAAGGTGATGCTTACGAACTACTGCATATACGATTGTGCCTATTGCGTCAACCGCCGCTCAAATGACATCAAGCGAGCCACACTCTCCGTATCGGAACTGGAGGAAATCACGATGGAGTTCTACCGCCGCAATTATATTGAAGGGTTGTTCCTTTCAAGTGGTGTAGTGCGGACACCCGACTACACCATGGAGCGGCTTGTGGCCATTGTCCGCGACCTGCGTACAATACACCGATTCAATGGTTACATACACCTCAAGAGCATCCCCGGAGCTTCACAAGAATTGCTTGCAGAGGCAGGTCGATGGGCAGACCGCATGAGTGTGAACATTGAAATACCACGAGAGGAGTCGCTTAAGCTGCTCGCTCCCGAGAAGGATCACCAAAGTGTCTTCCAACCCATGCAGATTATCCGACAAGGCATATTGGAAAACAAAGAAGAACGCCGCAAGTTCCGCCATGCCCCCCGCTTCGTTCCCGCCGGACAGTCTACACAAATGATAGTAGGGGCTACCAAGGAGACAGACCGCGACATCCTGCAAATGTCTTCGTCGTTATATGGCAAGGCACAGATGAGGCGAGTCTATTATTCTGGATATGTCAGTGTGAACACCTACGACCCTCGACTTCCCGTTTTGAAGCAACCACCCCTCGTGCGAGAAAACCGTCTATACCAAGCAGACTGGCTGTTGCGGTTCTATCACTTCACGGTTGACGAGATAGTGGACGACCAGCACACCCACCTCGACTTGGAGATAGACCCAAAGCTGGCTTGGGCATTGCGCCACCCGGAATACTTCCCAGTAGACATCAACACTGCCGACTATGCACAACTGCTGCGAGTGCCCGGCCTCGGCACCAAGTCGGCATGGCTCATTGTAAATGCCCGCCGCTCGGGACGGCTGACATCCTACCACCTGAAAAAGATGGGTGTGGTGATGAAAAAGGCCAAGTATTTCATTACTTGTGGTGAACTTACCTCAACATTCTCTCAGCCTACTATTGGAATTAACGAACTGCGTCCAGAGCGTTTGCGTCCCTTGCTTGTGTCTAGGGCAGAGCGGAAACGTGCTGCAGAGGAAATGCAACTTAAACTGGAATTCGAGGAATGACGGTATACGTTTTCGACGGGACCATGGATGGTCTGCTATCTGCCGTGTTCGATGCCTTCCTGCTGAAAGAAGAACCAGAGCGGCTGTTGACAGGTGGCGATGTTTTGCCTCTGTTCTGCGAACGCATCTACGAAGTCCATACCGGCAGCGAGAAAGCACGGCGTGTCTGGACCGGTCTGGAAGGGAAACTGCCACGCGAAGCTCTGAGAATGATATCCACCAGCCAACTGTCGGAACTGCCAGAATTGTGGCAACCGCTGTTCATGCTCGTGTGCAAAGTGTTCCGCCAAGGAGCCAAAGTGGTGAAAAACTACGCTGACCCTGATGTCCTTGCCGTGACGCAAATAGCACGCCGCGTGGCGCACGAAGCTCACCGCATGATGCAGTTTGTACGTTTCCAAAAGGCAAAGGACGGCACCTATCTTGCTGTCATCTCACCCGACCAAAACGTGCTGCCCTTGATAATCAAACACTTCCATGACCGTTTCAACGACCAACCATGGCTCATCTATGATGCCCATCGCCATTACGGATATCATTACGACGGCCAATCTCCACCCATCCGCATCACATTCGAGGACGAGGATTCTGTTCCATTCTCGTTAACCGACGGCAAGCTATCCGACCATGTCCTCAGCAGTGACGACCATTTGTTGCAAGACTTGTGGCGAACTTACTTCAAGGCCATTTGCATCCGTGAGCGCCTGAACCCCCGAAAACAACTCAACGACATGCCTCGCCGCTATTGGAAGTATCTGACAGAGAAACAATAATTTACAACATTTCAAAATAATCACTAAAAACATGGAAAAAGCAAGAAGAATCAGCTATTGGTTGCTGGCAGCCATACTCTATTTTAGCTTCCTCTACTCCACAACATCATGTTCCAAGGATGATGATACGAAGAGCTACAAATATATCAACGCGTCAACAGAACGTGACAACACCCCATTGGAAGATCGTGGGGAAATATGCCCCTTACGGTTGGCGGCTGGAGTGCCTTACCGATGAGAAAATGCCCAAGAACTACCGCACATGTTTCGACGAATTCATAAGGCGCGACCCTGTTCCCTGCTACGATTCCACCTATTTGCCAACCCGCAAATGTCTGGAAAACCTTAAGGCTAGTGCCAGTGCCGACTTCTCATCAGCAGGTTTCGACGGGCTTCTGTCTTCATTGCGCAAACTGCATCAAGGTCCCATCATGATCGTGGACTTGCGGTCGGAGTCACATGGCTTGCTCAACGGCATACACATATCGCATTACGGACTGCAGAACTGGGCAAATATCGGACTTACCCTGGAAGAGACGATGAAAAAGGAACGTGACGAAATACATGCCACCCAAGGCAAGACCATAGAGGTGGCAACGATAGATAGCAACAACGACTATGTGCCAATCAACCCCATGGATATCAGAGTTAGCAGCGCCTATACAGAAGAAGAAGCCTGCCAACAACGTGGAGTGGGATACATGCGCTTCAACCTGCTCGACCACACATTTCCAAGTGACCAAAACATCGACAGGTTCTTCAGCTTCATACAATCCCTGCCCCCCCAACACATGGCTGCACTTTCATTGCAAGGCGGGAAAGGGCCGCACGTCAATCTTCCTCGTCTTTTACGACATGGCACGCAACCCGGACATCTCGCTTCGTGACGCTGCCTACAGACAATTCAAGCTTGGTGGAGAATTCATCCTCGATGATGGTTCAAAACCAGGAGAAAAAGAATGGAAGATTGCTTTGAAACAGGAAATAGTCGAGATGCTTCCATTGGTGGAACAATACGTGAAGGAAAACCACAAGACAAACTATGCCATGAAATGGTCGGAATGGAAGAAGCGCTTCAAATAGAAGAAGACACATCAATACAGACATTTCATAGAGCAAACCAAGAGGAAGAAGACCCGTCACAGGCGGGTCTTCTCTTCGTTTCCAGCACCAGTGCCACGATACTTCGACCTCGTGGCGTTGAAGTTGTAGGAAAGGGTTAGCCCCACACACTGCGTATAGTTGTAGTAGGTTTGGTCTGTCTTGCCTATGGCGTAGTACGTAACAACCCTATTCTCAAACGTGCGGAAGATGTCGTTGGCGTATAGAGTACACATCAGCCGTCCATTCAAGAAAGACTTCTGCAGCCTGGCATCCACCGTGAAGTTGTCACCGCGATACATGAATCCCCAATGGTTGCTACCCGTATAACTGGCTTGTATAAGCGCCTTGGTGGTGGGATTGATAACAAACCAACTCTTAATGTCGAAACTGAATTCGGGCTTGTTCAGTTTTTTTTGTGCTCCATACTTTTCTGCATCAAACATCTGCTGGTAGTAGTGCAAGGTGGCCGTAGGTTGCCAGAATCCAAACTTAGGCGATGCAACGAGGGTGGCATAGACACGGTTCTGGTGATCGAAATTGGCAGGCTGGAATATGGCAATTTCCTTTTCCTCGTCGTACACCCTGCCAATATGGGTGAAAATGTCACTCTCATGGGTATAACCAGCCATGAAATTAAGCCAAGAATAAGTCAAGTTGAAATCTATGCTCTGACGCACAGAAGGGCGCAACAATGGGTTTCCACCCTCATAGAACATACGGCTGTCGTAAACAATCATAGAAGTCAGCATATTGTATGGCGGTCGGGTTATTCGCTTGCCGTAACTCAGTTGTGCGCTCCACCTACCCTTCTGCCATGCAGCCGAAAGGTTTGGGAACCAGTCGTTGTAGATTCTACTTGGTTCAGCCTGCCAGATGCCAAACGAATGGTAGTCCGTAGAAACATGCTCATATCGCAGTCCAGCATTCAGGTGCCATTGTCCCAACTGCATTTCGTATTCGGCAAAGCCGGCAACATTCTTTTCTCTCATCTCATTATCGGCTTCGGGTATGATGCTCTCTTCGTTGAAATTGTGGCCATAACTTTTCGTGCTCGTAGCCTCTGAACCACCACTCAGCACCCCCTTCCATATAGGATAAGTCAGCACCAACTTGCCTGCCGCCATCCTACGGTCTTCATTATTAAGTGTGGTGATGGTGCGATTACCTAATTCATTGCTCAGTTCCTTTTGGCTGATTTGATTCTCCGATTCACGTTTCAGCAATGTGGCATTAAAGTCTAAACCTAATTTCCCAACCTTTCCCACATAATATGTATTTAGTTCCCATACAGGTTTGTCAGGCTCGTCAATATCTGTTTTCAGAATTATATTGCCGTAATATGCACCATTCTTCTGATAGTTCTGCTTCATGTCAGTCTTGAAATTGTTATAAAAAGACTTATGCGATGAGAAACTCAGTCCAACAGAATGGTCGGTGTTGAAGTCGTAACTCAGACCAGCCCGATACTGTAATGCCGTCCAACTGCTCCTTACTGGCAAATCGGCATTTACAAAGAACTCATCTCTTTTTATTTGCAAAGTCTGCACTACATCTTGGTCATTGCTGTAGTGGCTGTTGTCGAGTGCCACGTTGGCAAAAGCCTCGAGACCGCCTATGCGATATTTCAATGTCAGGTCATCGTAGTTGTTCCATTTGTTGTTTTTCCATGTCTGACTGGTGGCCATCAGGCTCAGTCCGTCACCCTGAGTCTTCAATGTTTTTATGCGAATTACAGCATTCACTTCGGCATTATATTGTGCTCCAGGGGCGGTGATGATGTCCACGCTCTTGATGTCAACCGATTTCAACAGCTTCAGTTCGCTGGCATTCCTCACCTTCTTGTTGTTGATGTATATCTCCGGTTCTCCCTTTGCCATCACCTCGAACTTGCCATCGCGCCCTTGCACCATTGGCATCATCGAGAGCAAGTCGTCGGCGGTGCCAACATCATGTAGGATGGAATGAAGCACATCTACAGTCATGCCCCCCGGAGTCATCTTGTATTGTGGTATCTCACCCTTCACAGTGACCCCATGCACCATGTAAGTTTCAGGTTGCATGGCAATAATACCCAACCTGCCAACGGGTGCGTTGCGTGTCAGCGTCTTGTATCCTATGCACGTCACCTTGACTATTATGCGTTGTGGTTGGCATGGGATGACGAAGTCACCATTCTCGTTGCTCACGC
>CAMJLI010000116.1 GCA_946406585.1 uncultured Prevotellaceae bacterium
GCGTCGTCGGCTGTCATGTCGAAGAAAGGCACTTGCAGGATGCCTGCCGGGAAGCATATCTCGTTGGTAGTGGGATTGTAGTATGCGTTCACCGTTTGTGGTGTCATGTGCCATTCGTCGCGGTCCACCGGCTTGCCAGCCTTGTAGTTGATGGTCCATTCATCCCAGAACTTCTTGCATTCGAGGACGTTCTCACAGAAAGACTTCTTTGGGTCGATGGTCATTCCGCTGATGTCCTTCCACTTGTCGGGGTATCCCACTTTCACATAGAAAGTATTGAGTTTGTCGAGGGCGTTGCGCTTGGTCTTGCTGTCCATCCAGTCTTGGGCCTCTATGCGCTGAGCCAACGCCACTTGCAGGTTGGCCACCAGCTTTTCCATCCTTTGCTTTGCAGCTGCGGGGAAGTATTTCTCCACATAAATCTTGCCGAGCGATTCTCCCATTATGCTCTGCACCAGGTTGGTGGCGCGTTTCCATCGTGGGTGGTTCTCCTTGCGTCCCGACATCACTTTGCCGAAGAAGTCGAAATGCTCTGCCTCCACCTCGTCGCTCAGAATGTTGGCGCATGAGTTGATGAGGTCCCATTCCACGTACGATTTCATTTGTGCCACTGTCAGTTCTCCGAAGATGGTGTTGGCTCCTTTTAGGAAGTCGGGCTGTCCCACCACAAGTTGGCGTATGTGTTCTGTCTTCACACCCTCGGCAGTCATGAGGTCTGTGAGGTAGAGGTTGGGGTAGTCTTTCTCAAAGCTTTCCAACGAGACCTTGTTGTAGTTGGCTTCCACGTCACGCAGTTCGGTTCTCGACTTCGACACCTCTGCCAGTCTTGTCTCTATGTTGAGCACGTCGTTCATTTTCAGCACTGATGCTTTCTGGCTGAATCCGAACAGGCGGAACATGTTGACGATATGTTTTTTGTAAGCCTCCCTGATGGCAGTGGTGGCAGTGTCGGTGTCGAGGTAGTAGTCTTTCATTCCCAGTGTCAGTCCGCTCTGGTTGATGTTGAGAATGTTCATCTTGGCGTTTTTCTCGTCAGCACCAAACCATGCGCTGTATGGCACTCCATATCCGAAAGCGGCATGTTCCTGTTGCCATTTTATGATGGCATACATGTTCTTGCAAGCCTCGATTTGCTTTATCAGCGGCATTATGGGCTTCACTCCTTCTTTGTTGCGCCTGGTGGAGTCCATGGCGAGCTTGTAGAAGTCGCTTAGTTTCTGCTCCACGGTGCCGTTGTCGTATTTGTTCTTTTGCAGTTCGGTGAGTATACCGTTTATCCGTTCGTTGTTGTCTTGCTGCAAGCGGTCGAAACTGCCAAACCTGGAATAGGCGGCAGGCAGCGGATTGTTCTTTATCCATCCGCCACAGGCAAATTGGTAGAAGTCGTCACCTGGTTTTGCCGAGCGGTCAAGGTTTTCGAGAGGTATTCCCGATTGCAGTTTCTCTTGTCCAAATGATGGCATGGTTGCAGCTGTTATAGCCATGATGGAAATGATGGTTTTGATGTTCATGATGTTATGATTGTTTTTGAGGTGTGTTCAGAAATTTGATTGCAGGTCTTCGAGCACTTCAGAGAGTTGCTCCCATCGTGCTATTTCGTTGTCAAGTGCCTTTTTCGTCGTGGTGTATTCAGTCACGAGCTTCATGTCGGATGCTCCTTCTGGCGTGCAGAGGATTTGGTCGAGTTCTCCAAGTCTCGCCTCCATTTCCTCTATTCTCGCCTCGCTGGCTTTCACCTCCTTTTCAGCTTTTCTTATGCGCTTTTGCAGTTCGCGGCGGTCGGCATAGTTCTGTTTGTTTTGCGATATAGGCTCCTCTTGTGGTGTTTCTTCCGCCTGTTTCACTGGCGACGAACTGCCAAGTTGGCTCAGTGACTCTATCTTGCGGCTTTGCAGGAAGTCGTAGATGCCTCCCAGGTGCTCACGCACCTTTCCCCCACCAAACTCATAGACTTTGGTCACAAGTCCGTCGAGGAATTCCCTGTCGTGCGATACTATGATGGCCGTGCCGTCGAAAGCCTTGATGGCTTCTTTCAGCACGTCTTTCGACTGCATGTCAAGGTGGTTGGTCGGCTCGTCGAGGATGAGCAGGTTGACGGGTTCCAGCAGCAGCCGTATGATGGCCAGGCGGCTTCGCTCGCCACCACTGAGTACCTTCACCTTCTTTTCCGAGTTCTCACCGCCGAACATGAAGGCTCCGAGGATGTCGTTGATGCGCAGCCTGACGTCGCCCTTTGCCACATAGTCGATGGTGTCATATACGGTCTTCTCGCCGTCGAGCAGTTGGGCTTGGTTCTGGGCGAAGTATCCTATCTGCACTTGATGCCCGATCTTCAGCGTTCCTTCGAAGGGTATCTCGCCCATGATGCATTTCACGAGGGTCGACTTCCCTTCGCCATTCTTTCCCACGAAAGCCACCTTCTCGCCACGGCGGATGGTGAATGTGACGTGGTCGAAGATGGTGTGGTCGTAGTCCTTTCGCACCTCGTCGCAGATGATGGGGAAGTCGCCGCTGCGCAGGCAAGGCGGGAATTTCAGGCGCATGGCCGAGCGGTCCACCTCGTCCACTTCTATCGGCACTATCTTTGCAAGCTGCTTTATTCGGCTCTGCACTTGTACAGCCTTGGTGGGCTTGTATCTGAAGCGCTCTATGAAGTCCTTTATGTCGGCGATTTCTTTCTGCTGGTTCTCGTATGCCCTTAGTTGCTGTTCACGCCTTTCTTGCCGAAGCACCACATATTGGTCGTACTTCACCTTGTAGTCCACCACTTGTCCGCATGTTATCTCCAATGTGCGGTTGGTGACGTTGTTGATGAATGCGCGGTCGTGGCTCACGAGCACCACGGCACTCGATGTCGTGGCGAGGAATTGCTCCAACCACTGTATGCTGTCGATGTCGAGGTGGTTGGTGGGCTCGTCGAGCAGCAGCACGTCAGGATGCTGGAGGAGAATCTTTGCCAGTTCGATGCGCATTCGCCATCCGCCGCTGAACTCTGCCGTGGGGCGGTCGAGGTCGGAACGAAGGAAGCCGAGTCCGGTGAGCGTGCGCTCCATTTCTGCCTCATAGTTGCTGCCGCCCATCATCATGTAGCGGTCGTGTTCTTGCGTGAATCGTTCCACAAGGGCGTTGTATTCCTCGCTCTCATAGTCGGTGCGCTCGCCAAGTTCGCGTTCCATGCGGTCGATGCGCTCCTTCATTTTCATGCTTCTGGCAAAGGCCTTGCGTGCCTCGTCGCGCACCGTGGTGTCGTCTTGTATCACCATCACCTGTGGCAGGTAGCCGATGGTGGTGTCGCCAGGTATGGCGACATGTCCTGAGGTGGGGTTTTGCATCCCACAGAGTATTTTCAGCAAAGTGGACTTGCCGGCTCCGTTCTTTCCCACGAGGGCTATGCGGTCGCGGTCGTTTATCACGAAGCTGACATCATGAAAGAGGGGCTTCACCCCAAATTCCACCTTGAGTGATTCTACAGAAATCATTCTTTGATGTTGTTGTGAGCTAAACGAAATGCAAAAATACTCATTTATGGCAAGATTGCCAAATTTATTCCGTTTTATTAACTCTTGCCCGCTTTGTCACCGTGAACGAACCGCTGCCATATTCCTTCCATTCGTTCTCTCCTGGCAGGCATACGGAGGCTGTGGCTCCTTCGGGAATGGTGAACTCCCATATCCACGAGTCATTGTCATAGCGCCATGCGCTCTTTATAAGTCCTGCTGCAGACTTGTACTCGGCAGTGACATGCCCCAGCCGCCTGTCGATGACAGGCTTCATGATGACATGTCTGAAACCAGGATTGCTGGTGTCGGTGGCGATGCCAGCCACAGATTCCCATATCCACTGACACACACAGCCGTAGGCGTAGTGGTTGAAGCTGTTCATTCCCCTGGGACCCATCCCGACGTCTTTCATGTAACTGTTCCACCTCTCCCATATGGTGGTGGCGCCGTTGTCTATCGAGTAAAGCCAACTGGGGTTCTTGCGCTGGAAGAGCAATTCGTAGGCTATGTCTTCCATCCCGTTCTCGGTGAGCGTCTGCATGAGGATGGATGTGCCAAGGAAGCCTGTCTGAAGGCAGTTGCCATGTTCGGCAAAGTTCTCACGCAGTCTCGACTTCATCATTTCCCTTGCCTTGCCCTCCACGAGGTTGTTCTTCAGCGCAAAGAGTGCCGGTGTCTGCATGGTGTTCAGAATCCCGGTCTTGAACGTTCCGTCATCATTCAGGAAATGCTCTTTCAGGTATTCCTTGGCCTCGTCTTCCATCCGTCGATAAGAACTGTCGTCTCGTCCTGAGGCTGATGCCATGTCGCCCATCATGTGGGCATCGATTGCCCAGTAAGAGGCAGACAGGTAGTTCCAGTAAGCCTTTGCTTCGGGCAGCAAGCCATCCTTGCCCCATGCTTTCCCGCTGCAGCTCTCCAAAGGCTCGTAACTCAGCCAGTCTGCCCATTGGTAGTTGGTGTTCTCCGCTGACAGCTTGTCATGGTCGTATTTCGTCTCGAAGACATGTCTCATGTAGCGTTCCATGGCTTCCCAGTTCTCGTTGATGATTTCCTTGTCGCCGAACTGCTTCCATACCGTCCATGGCACTATGATGCCTGCGTCAGCCCATCCCACGCGCATTTTCTCGTTTCCATACTGACCGACAGGCGCCACACCGGGGAACCCACCTTGGGAGTTCTGTGAGTCGCGCATGTCGCGCATCCATTTATGGAAGAACATGTCGGTGTTGGCGAAGAAAGTCCCTGTCTCGGTGAAGACTTGTGTGTCGGCAGTCCATCCAAGCCGCTCGTTGCGCTGAGGACAGTCCGTGGGAATGGATAGGTAGTTGGAGAGCTGTCCCCAATACGTGTTGGAAATCAGTTTGTTGACCATCTCGTTGCCAGTGGTTATTTTCCCCGTCTCCATCTCTTTTGTAATGGAGGTCACCGGCACCGACTCCACAGACTTGATGGTTACCTCGCCATTGGTTGTGACAGACAAGAAGCGGTAGCCAAAGAAGGTGCAACTGGGCAAGTAGGCGGCGTAGTCATCATTGCCGGAAAAGGTGTATGCCAGGCGCATCCCACTATCGGGGATGCGGAGGTTCAGGCGGTGGCAACTGCCTTCCGGACCATCCATGCCACGACTTTTTGCGCCATTGCCATCGTTGAGCAGTTCGGCGGGCAGACATGTGATTGTGGTTCCCTCCTTTGCTTTGAATACGAATGATGGCACTGCGGAGCAGTTCTGTCCGAAGTCGATAACCAACGTCTCTCCTTCATTGACAGTCATTTCTTCTCCATCGGCAAACTCTTTGTTGACAACCACCTTGCCGTATTCCTCTTCCGAAGAGCCTGTCACCCCTTTCCATTTATATGCTTTTACTGGTTTCAGGGCAAGGTCATGCCTGTAGTACACTTCGGCGCCGTTGGTCGGCAGTATCTCTCCCTTGAACTCGGTGTTGACCTCAGGCCTGGAGAAGTGTTGTGCATTGTCATGTCCCATAGGCTCGCGGGCATCATACTCTTCACCATCGAAGATGCCGGCATGCTTCACCGGACCAGCTATTCCTGCCTTCCAATGGTCTTGGTCTGTACCATATAGTTGTTTGGTGCCGTCGGAATAGGTCAGCTGCAATACGCCACGAAAGGCGCACTTGCGGCCAATCATGCCCTCGTGTCCTCCAGGCGTGACGATTTTGTCAGCCCACCAGCCGGGGGTCACCTGTACAGACAGCACATTCTCGGCTTTTGACTTGAGGTTAAGCAAGTTGGTGATGTCGTAGGTGAAAGAACGTTTGGTCTTTTCGTGATGTGTGAAGCCGGGTTTCAGAATTTCTTTTCCCACCGTTTTCCCATTGGCATACAGGTGGTAAATGCCCAGTCCGGTTGTCTGCCATAGTGCCTTTGTCACCTTCTTCTCGTTCTTCACGGTGCATAGGAACCAACTGGCTCCGTCAGCGGCACGGTTGTTGACATTGTCTTCCACCTTGCCCGTAACTACTGGAGCGTCAGCAGCAGAAATCCATTCCGACATGCTCCAAACGTTATTGTCAAGTGGGGCGGTGAGCAGAGCCTCACCATTTTTCGGCTTAGTGCTGCATGCCATGGCCAAAAGGCTGGTGGCGATTACTGCAACGTGCTGTTTGTTGGTTTTCATGCTTTTTGCTTTCCTACATTGGTTGATGGTCTTATTTCATTTTGTCCAGCAAACTTGCCAGTGCTTCGAGGTCACGGGCATCCACCTTGATGTCGAGCAAGTTGCCGTTGCGGTCGAAGAGTTTGTATGTGGGCCAGGAGTGTACGTTCAGGTGGTGCTCGATGGCGGCCTGCTGGTCGTTAGGCAGGTTGTAGTGTGCCACGTTCGGACCGCTGACGTTGTACTCCTTGATGACGTTCTCCCATGC
>CAMJLI010000117.1 GCA_946406585.1 uncultured Prevotellaceae bacterium
GCATTAGTATCTTGCACATTTTTTATCTACGCATAAAGATTTTGTTGAATCTTTGTAACTTTGCAGCCGATTCATAGTCATTATCAATAAAGAATCCTATGTTATAGCTGCTCATCACCTATTTCTATTGACCATACTTCATCTTGTCATATCCCGACAGCAGAAGCGATAAGATAGCGAAGGAGGCACCTACAAAACAGACTCCCGTCCATCCGTTATGGCTCCATCCGATGCCTGACAGCAGGGTGCCGAGACTGCCTCCGATGAAAAGGGTGGTCATAAAAATGGTGTTCACCCGGTTGGTGGCTTCTGGCAATTGCTGCAAGCTGCCGCTTTGGTTGCTGATTTGCTGGCACTGCGCACCAATGTCGGCAAGGATGATGGCTGCGATGATACCCCCATACGAATCTCCGAAGATGTATGCAGCCACCCAAGCGGACAACTGACAGCTGGCCCCGATGACAGACATGCGCAAAATGCCTACCTTGGGCACGTATTTGCCCACGCCACTGGCTGCCACTGCTCCTACAACACCGCATAGTGCAAGCATCCCCACCATGCCACTTCCTGCTTCGAAGGGTGGCTCTGCAAGGTGGAAGGCCAGGCATGACCATACGGAGAGTACGCTGCCGAAACCCAAGGCAGGACGTAATGAATAAAGCCTAATGCGAGGATGGCTTGCAAAAATGCTTCCAACGCTCCCCATCAGTTGTCGGTAGGTGCCACGGAACAGAGGCTGCATCAGCGGCATCATCACGAGCGTGACAACAAGGCCTATGAGCATAAACACCGCCACAATGATGAACATGGCACGCCATCCCAACCATTCTCCTACATATCCGCTGATGACTCTGGCAGACAGGATGCCTGTCAGAAGGCCTGATGCCACGTAACCCATGTTGCGAGACTTGTTCTCGGGCCGTGAATAGAGTGTTGCCATCGGGATGTACAGTTGAGGCATGATGGAACAAAGACCCAACGTCAGCGAAGCACCCCATATCAACCATACATTATTGGCATAAGCTATCGACAATGCTGAAACTGCAGCCACGCTCATCGCCATCATGGTGATGCGACGTACTGGTACCATGTCAGCCATTGGTACGATGAACAGCAATCCCAATGCATAGCCCACCTGTGTTATGACCGTGATGAGGTTGGCTTCGGCCTGTGTAATGCCGACACCCTGGCTTATCAGCTCCAACAATGCCTGGTTATAGTAAAGATTGGCTACGGTGAACCCTGCCAACACAGCCATCATCAGCAGGATGTGTCGGGGTATTCCTCCGTTGGGCACCAATTGTTTCATTTTTGCATTAAACAGATAGAAGACCATTTGCGTTTGCACCATGTGTTAGGGTGTTGTCAACATCTGTGTCTTTACACCCAATTCATTCGCTACGCTGTTGCAAATTTAGTAATTTTGCTTTTCTTTCCACTCTTATACCTATAAAAAATCCCTTCAATCCGTTCGCTTTTTATAGTTTTGCAGTCGATAAGAAATAGGAGCATTTGATAGACCATAAACACATTTTTATACCGGTGATATGAAGAAAGCAAGTAACAAAAGAAAGAGCAAGTGTTTAGACAAAAAGGAAACAGCCAATGTAGAATATGAAGAAAAGATAACCATGTTCTCGGCCTTCGAGCAGATATTGTTGGAAATGGAGGACTCCAGTATGGCATATAGAGATTCATTGGAACCGTACCTTAAATACATCTCCGACCTCCAAGGTATCAATACCATTCAGGCAATTCTTATCGCTATAATTGTTGAAGGCAATTCAGACGGTAGCATTGTCACCATTTCCGACCTTGCTAGGTTTATGGACTGTCCAAGTGTGCGTGTTATGAAGTTTCATGAAGATATCGATGACTTGGTAAAACGTAAGTTCCTAAGAAAGGTGAAAAGAAAATATGGAAAAGAATCACTCGGATATGTAGTGCCAGTGGACGTATTAAAAGCCTTCAAGAACGATAGCCGTTTTGTTGCAAAGTCGCTTGCCGCAAAAGACAGCATACAGTTTTTCCAAATGTTCTTCGACTTGACACACCAGCGCAAAGAAGAGGAGATAGACACTGAAATGCTTAAAGAGGAGTTCGAACAACTTCTTGTAGCTAATGGCAACCTACGATATGTCAAGAACTTGGAGAGGTTGAATCTTCCTGACAACAGTAAGTTGATAGTGACACAAATAGCTCGTCACCTGGTGCTTAACCATCATGAAAGCATTCCTTCTGAGAGTCTGGTGTTTCTCTTCGATGACCGGCATGAGGCATTCAACGAGATTCATGACTTGGAGGAAGATAGCCATATCTTGTTGAAAAAACACATCGTGGAATATGCTGGCAAGGAGGGGCTCCTCAACCGGTCGACTTTCAAGCTCACAGTGACCGCACGTGAGAAATTGCTGAAGGGATTCACCCTTCCCAAACGTGAAACACCTTCAGATACAATAAAGGCCAACAGCATAGTTCAAAAGGATTTGTTCTTCAATGAAGAGGTTGGACGGCAGATAGAGGATTTGTCGGAGCTGCTGGACGTGGAGAAGTTGACAGCCATTCAGACACGGCTCAAAGAGCACGGCAGGAGGACAGGCTTCGCATGCCTTTTCTATGGGGCACCTGGTACTGGCAAGACGGAGAGTGTGCTCCAGCTTGCCCACAAGACGGGGCGTGACATCATGCAGGTGGATATGTCGGAAATCAAGAGCAAATGGGTGGGGGAGAGCGAGCAGAACATCAAGGCGGTGTTCGACAACTACCGAGCACTTTGCAAGACTTGCGACAGGACTCCGATACTGCTCTTCAACGAAGCAGACGCCATCCTTGGCACACGCATGGGGCAGGCTTCACAGGCTGTGGACAAAATGGAAAATACCATTCAGAACATCGTCCTTCAGGAAATGGAGACGCTCGACGGCATCATGATTGCCACGACCAACCTTGAGCAGAGTCTGGACAGCGCTTTTGAGCGTCGTTTCATCTACAAGGTACGTTTTGACCGGCCAGGCATCGAGCAAAGACAGAAAATATGGCTGTCTATGTTGCCTACGCTCAGTGAGGATATGGCGCAACAACTGGCCACCTCGTATGATTTCAGTGGTGGGCAGATAGAGAACATCGTTCGCAAATGTGACGTGGAGTCCATCCTCTATGGTGAGTCCTCTGTGGACGCAGACAAGATACAGCGTTTCTGTCAAGAGGAGAGCATCCTCAAAAACAGCACCTCACGCATAGGATTTGTATAGAAAAGAGCGTTGAAGGATAGGCTGAAACCATAGCCGGAAGCCTTTTCAAAAAGAAAGGAAAATTCCGGCCATCAAGTCCGGAAGCATTCACTGTCATACATGTGTTGTATGTTTTTTCTACCCGAAATTATTCTTTTGGATTGGATATTTTGAACTCATAGAGTGGTTTATATCCACATTCTGACATTAGTTCGTCCCAATTATGGGGAAGTTCAATTAAGACGGTTGAGTAACCTCCTCCCGGCATAGTCTGTACCTTGTTGCGTGCAGCATCACCTGTAATTAGAAATTGCGTCATGCCCTTCTGCATGGTGGGTATTGTCTCAATGGAAGGGTCAGGACTGTCGTGCCATTCGGGTTTGATGGACATGGTGGCTTCCTCCGTGCGTCGTAGATGTCCCGTATATTGTCTGATGTTGTGCTCGCCCCCGTCTTTTGCTCCTCCTGGGTTGGCATAGTAGTTGGCGAATGCACGTTCGCTTAGTGGACGGCGAGAGGCACCTATGAGATAGTCCTCCAACTTTTCCACTGAGGTATAACGCTGTGCGAGGATGCGGGCCACAGGCTCGGTGAGCAGGATTGTACGGAACGTGAACTGCCGTCCGCTGCCGAGAGCGAATTGGCAGCGCTCGCTGATATCCCAAGCCATCAGTTGGGCAATGCGTTTCGGGTCTGTGGTAGATGGCGCCATGTTGTTGCCCCAAAGCAGCGTGGAAGCTGCGGTTATGGTGTTGTCGTCCATCTGATATCCTGTACGCACATGGTAGGGTTGCCATCCGACTCGCAGGCAGGCGGCTTCATCCTCCGCCATGCACCACGACATAGGATATCCGAAGGTGCCCATGCGGTCTTGCTTGACATAATAACCGCAGAGGTTCATCAAGGCAAGGTTCATGAAACGGCCTATGGCCATGTTTGCTCCCTCGTTGATCTCGCCTTGCCCGCTGTCGATGCCCAACTGTCTTGCCACTGGTCCGTTCAGCCAGCAGAATGGAATCCACGCATGAGTGCTTGCAAGCGTGCGTCGGAAGTCAGGGCCGCCAAGGGCTTTAGTCAAAGCAATCAAGACTGGCATCATTTCGGGCTTGCATCCTGCCATGACACCGTTCACGGCCACGTGCCACGCCGTTGTGTTGCGGTGGGCGATGGGTAGCACCGCCACAGTCTCGTCCCATTTACAGTCTGTGAAACGCATCATCTCGCTCACGCTTTCAAAAGTAGGCGGTATGATGGGCAGCCCATCAGCCCATTTCATTTCTGTGAAATAGGCATTCACCTCCTCCAATGGGCCGAAAAACACGTCGTCACGCAAGTCACCATGGCTTGCCTTCAACGCCGATGCCGTCTCTTCGGCTGTGATGGGTCTCGTTAGTGCATCCACTATTTGTGGCCATAGGATTTCTCGCGTGTTCTTGATTAGCACCTCCTCGGAATCCAAGGCAAAGGCACCAGGGTATTCTGCCACACGCATCACGGGCACGCCATTGTTAAGCGAAGTATAGCGGGCCTGGTTGGTGAAGCTGGGAGCGCAGATGATGACCGAAGGGATGCCGATATGCTCAGCAGCCAGGCACGACCCCACCTCTTTCGGTGTACAAAGTCCGCAGCCGCCGTTTCCTGAAATGACGGCATCCACCTTCATTTCTCGAAGCCGTTGTTGAAAGTCATCTTTTGCCCTGCGGGTGATACCCGGAGCGGGGTAGGGGCCTGCAGTGCCTATATCGTCCAAAAGAATCACCTTTGCATCAGGATAATGCTTCTCGATGAGTCGCTTGATTTCCGGATGCGTCACGCGGCTCATGAAACTCACGCCCACCACGGCGATGGTCTTGCCATTGAGCGTGTTCAGACGATCTGCCTGTTCAATGGGTTCCACTGTTCCACGCCCGGCAGGTGATACCACGGCATAGCCAGCTACACCAGTCATGGCTGCCGACTTGGTATCTGTACCGATCTCGCAGGTCTCGTCACATGCAATTCTTTCTTGGGCAAAAGTATTGGTTGATAGAAGGAGATGTAAAAAAAGCAGGGTGAAAAAGGATTTTTGTAGATGTCTCATATCATTGTTGCCGTTTACAAATAAGACGTTTCAAGTAATCAAAGGTTTGATTTAGTCTATACTGTACATTGAAATAAATGGTATGCCTGGCACCCGCTTTCTCGCAATTATTATTGATTACCTACATATATTTCAATTTGACATTTACCTTCACATAAAATATTTCTCTTTTTGATGAGCTAATTGGATTTCCCATCAGTTACCACTTTCCTGAAAAGAAACATTTCATCATCTTCGCTCCAGTGCCCTTCTTCCTCCTCAGGGATGGCCGGACCGTGGAAATGCTTGTTCCAAAACTCCACTATGTGAAAACCGCAACGGTTGACATAGAAATGTATGTTGCGCTTCTCGAAATATGGGGTGATGGTCTCCCAAGTCTTGATTTCTGGATGCATCCGCTCAACGGCTTTCCATGCCGCTTGGCCTATGCCCTTGCTGTGAACATCCGGGTTCACGAAAAGCAATTCCAAATCTCCTTTCCGGGCTTCCTTGTCAATGCTCAGTACAAGGCCGCCTACTATTTCTCCATTCATGACAATCCGGAAGGCTTCTGCTTTCTCACCATCAATCGACCGCTCGATGGTGCCACGAGAAATCACCTCGTCTCCCTCCTCACAACGCTCGTCACGCATCCCGAACTCCTCTTGCGCGCCATACTTGAACGCACGTTGGTTGTCCAATATGAATTGCTCTCGGTCATTTTTCTGGAGGGGGACGAGACTTATTGCTTCAACATTCTCTTTCATCTTCGATACTGCTTATCATAATTACATGAATTGTTCCTTGTCACTGATAAATTGGGGTGTTTCCGATTGATGGTTTCACCTCGGCATAACTCGAACAAGTTCGGCTCTGCTCTCGGCTCGCGCATAAATAGGAATTTGTAATATTATTGCAAAGGCGGGATATCCTCCATAGAATAGAGGTCTATCTTTTCACGCATCCATTGGCTGAATTGTCCTTTGCCGATACCTATCTCATTTTGAAGGAATCTATAAAAATTCACATCTTTCTCATCAGTAGCCAATGCACGTTTCAGTGCTTGATAGCCACCTCTTTTGAATA
>CAMJLI010000118.1 GCA_946406585.1 uncultured Prevotellaceae bacterium
GGCAAGATAGATGGATTCATCAAGGCTTACCTGATGGAATTCCCCGTCAACGACGAGCAGGCGTGAGGAATGCTACACGATTCCCGACATTTTTGGACTCGTGAAAAAACTGTCAATACATTATTAAAAACATTATAATACCAATAAAAATCATTACTATGTCGAAGAAAATCAACAAAAAGCGTCAGGCTTACGCTCAGAAGCAAGAGAAGCAAGGACAGAATGTGGTGAAATGGATCTTTATTGCCTTGATAATCCTGGCAATAATCTTTGCTGTCTACATGACAAGCATGTACACATAAAATCCATTCCTGGATGAGCGGATTTGAAATCGAGAGGAAGTTCCTTGTCCGGAAGGACAAGGACTTCAAGAGTCTTGCCTTCTCCAGCAGCAGGATAAAACAGGGGTATATAGCTGCGAAAGGTGCCACCGTAAGGGTGAGGGTGCGTGACGATAAAGGATATCTCACCATCAAGGAACCTTCAAGGGATGGCGGACTGAAACGCTATGAGTTCGAGAAGGAAATCACTCTCGAAGAGGCGGACCACCTGTTCCAATTGTGTGAGCCTGGCATCATCGACAAGACGCGCTACCTCGTGAAGAGCGGAAAGCATACGTTCGAGGTGGACGAGTTCTATGGTCTCAACGAGGGATTGGTGATGGCTGAGGTGGAGCTGGGAAGCGAGGACGAGGATTTTGAGAAGCCCGACTTCATTGGCATGGAAGTGACAGGCGACCATCGCTTCTACAACAAGAACATGCGGAAGTTCCCCTTTGTCATCTGGCGCGGCACCTTGCCAGAAGAATACCGATGAAAAGAGCTAGGGTGCTGCCCGTGGCGTTGGCGGCAAAGTCGAGCCATTCGCCACTCCTGCGGCCTCCTGTGCAATATGCCTGAAGCAGTTCTATCAGGCCACTCATTAATGTGGGGGCAAGCCATGCCAGCAGGATGGTCTTGCCCCATTCCGTATGCTTGTGCAGGCGCAAGTATTCCACCCATATGGTGATGCAGGTGAAAAGATACATCGCTATGTGAGTCCATTTGTCCACGTAGCGCACGCCATTGAGCCGTGTATGGGGCGGTGTGCAGAAACATAGGATCCAAATGACCACTATCAGAAAAGTTGAAAAAGGATATTTGGTTGCCAAATGGTAGATGTATCTCATCTTTTGTAATGATTTGGGTGCAAAATTACTATCTTTTTTATAATTTTGCAAATGGTTTTTCAAAACTCCAAGAGATATGTCAAAAACAACTGAAAGAGCTAAGTTCGGCAGCAAATTGGGTGTGGTGCTTGCCACAGCGGGCTCTGCCGTCGGATTGGGCAATGTCTGGCGGTTCCCATACATGGCAGGCGAGAATGGTGGTGCTGTGTTCATCATCATCTATTTGATGTGCGTGCTCATCTTGGGCATACCTTGCATGGTGAGCGAGTTCATCATTGGCAGACATGGCGCTGCCAACACGGCAAGGGCATACAACAGGATGGCAGAGGGCAGCGCATGGAAATATGTGGGGTTCCTCGGGGTTGCCACAGGCTTCCTCATCACTGGCTATTATGCCGTTGTGTCGGGATGGTGCCTGCAATATGTCTGTGGCGCCGCCGTGGGTGGACTGAATGGAGATGCGGAGTATGTGCAGAAGTATTTCGCAGATTTCTCCTCTCATCCTGTCAAGCCAATAATCACAACAGTGGCTTTCCTGGCAATCACTCATTTTGTCATCGTCAGGGGGGTGCGCAATGGCATTGAGAAGGTGTCGAAGATGATGATGCCGGTACTTTTCATCCTCTTGTTCATCATTGTGGTGGCGTCTTGCCTCTTGCCTGGTGCTGCTGACGGCATAAAGTTCCTCTTCAAGCCCGATTTCAGCAAAGTGGACAGCGGGGTGTTTCTCGGAGCTCTCGGACAGTCGTTCTATTCGCTCAGCATTGCCATGGGGTGCATTTGCACGTACGCCTCGTATTACTCAAGACACACCAACTTGCTCAACTCTGCGTTGCAGATTAGTCTCGTTGATTGCATGGTGGCAATACTCGCCGGACTGATGATTTTCCCCGCTGCATTTTCTGTGGGCATAAGTCCGGACTCTGGCGCAAAACTGGTCTTCATCACCTTGCCCAATGTCTTCCAGCAGGCCTTCGCTTCAATGCCGGCATTGGGTTATGCCATTTCCGTTCTTTTCTATCTCTTGTTGGCTGTGGCTGCACTCACATCGCTTATCTCGCTCCATGAGGTGAGCACCGCTTTCCTGCAAGAGGAGATGAAGGTGTCGAGGGCTATCGCTGCCACCATGGTTACTGTCTCATGCAGCGTCATTGGGGCGTTCTGCTCCCTCTCCCTTGGTGCGTGGGATGGACTGTCGCTGTTCGGCATGCCACTCTTCGACCTTTTCGACTTCGTGACAGGACAGATATTCCTGCCGATAGGCGGAATGCTCACTTGCTTCTTCATGGGGTGGGTGGTGTCCAAGGATATCATACGCGACGAGTTCACCAACTGGGGAACGGTGAGGGGCACATTCTTCGGGGTGTATTTCTTCTGCGTGCGCTATGTATGTCCGGTGTGCATCTTGCTCATCTTCCTGCACCAATTTGATATCATTTAAGTATGGCATTCTTTTATGGCAACTGAAAGCAAAAGAGGCAGCTTCGGCTCCAAGGTGGGCATCATCCTCGCCACTGCCGGTTCGGCGGTGGGCCTGGGCAACATCTGGCGGTTCCCATACATGACCGGCATGAATGGCGGTGCTGCTTTCATCCTCCTTTATTTCGCGTGTGTGTTGATGCTGGGCATCCCTGGCATGGTGGCGGAGTTTGTGGTGGGGCGCTCGTCTGCTTCCAATGCTGCCAGTGCATATAAGAAGTTGGCGGGGCGCACGCCGTGGAGAATAATAGGATACCTTGGCGTTGTCACGTCGATGATAATCCTCGGCTTCTATGCTGTTGTTGCGGGATGGTGCCTGCAGTACCTGCTCGTCTCTGTAATGGGCCAGTTGGGCAAAACGCCCGAAGTCATCGTGGCCGACTTCCAGGTGTTCTCCTCCAATCCAATCAAACCTGTGTTTTGGGCTGTCATTTTCATTGTCGCCACTCATTGGGTGGTGGCTCGAGGCGTGCAAAACGGAATAGAGAAGGCTTCCAAAATGCTCATGCCCACTCTCTTCGTCTTGTTGCTGATACTGATAGTGGCGTCGTGCTTGTTGCCGGGTGCATGGAAAGGGGTGGTGTTCTTGTTCAAGCCCGACTTCAGCAAGTTGACGCATAGCGTGTTCCTCGAAGCCTTGGGGCAGGCTTTCTTCTCGCTCAGTCTCGGCACGGCGTGTCTTTGCACATACGCATCCTATTTCAATCGACAGACAAGGTTGGTGGGGTCGGCGGTGCAGATCGCACTCATCGACTCGCTAGTGGCCATATTGGCCGGCCTGATGATATTCCCCGCGGCCTTCTCCGTGGGGGTGTCGCCCGATGCCGGTCCTTCGCTTATCTTCATCACATTGCCCAACGTGTTCAATGAGGCGTTTGCTTCGGTTCCTCTCTTGGGAAATGTCATCTCCGTCTTGTTTTATGCTCTCCTGGCTTTGGCTGCTCTCACTTCCACCATCTCCATGCACGAGATTGGGACGGCGTTCTTCCATGAGGAATTCAATCTCTCGCGCAACAAGGGAGCGTGGGTGGTCACTGTGGTTTGCAGCTTGCTGGCGGTGCTCTGCTCGCTCTCGCAAGGGGTGTTGTCTGAATGGAAGATGTTGGGCAAGAACATCCTCGACTTCTGCGACGCTCTCACTGCACAGATGCTTCTGCCGCTTGGCTCATTGCTCACCTGCCTTTTTGTGGGATGGTATGTGCCACGCAAGGTGGTGCACGATCAGGTGACCAACTGGGGGCAGATAGGGGAGTGGAGCTACCGCATGTTTCTCTTTTTCGTGCGCTTCGTTTGTCCTGTATGCATCATCGCCGTGTTCTTGCATCAGGTGGGTGTCATCTAGCAGATTCCGGACATGTCGCTAAAGGAGTTCTTCTATTTTCCCAAGTCCGACCGCAAGGGCATCATACTGGCGTTGTGTGTGGCTGCCGCTGCTTTCTTGGGCGTTTACTTCGTTGGCAAGGGCAACAGCGTGTCTTCTGACGATGTGGCAGCGTCTGGGGAGGAGGAGAATGCCGACAGCACGATGACACAGGAAGGTGGCTATTATGCCACCGAGGAGACAAAGGTCAAGTTGGCTCCTTTCGACCCTAATGTCGCCGACAGCACCCAACTGCTGGAACTGGGCCTCAAACCGTGGCAGGTGCGCAGCATATATCGATATAGGGCAAAGGGTGGGGTGTTCAGCAAGCCGGAAGACTTCGCACAGGTGTATGGACTTACGGTGAAGAAATACCGTGAACTGCTGCCGTATATCCGCATCTCGCCTGAATATAGGGCGGCTTCCGAGGTGTATGGCAGAAAGGCGCATAAGAATAATGGTGGCCAACGACAATGGCTACATGATGAAGGAGAAAGGGTGGCAAGGGGGGCTTTCTCGCCGGATGCTCCCGCCAAAGTGGTGTCGGATGCCTTCTCTCGCGACACCTTGCTTTATCCAATAAAATTGAAGGCGGGTGAGGTGATAGACCTCAATACTGCCGATACCACGAAGTTGAAGAAGGTGCCGGGAATAGGGAGTTATTTCGCCAGGAAAGTGGTGGCTTATCGTGAGAAACTTGGTGGCTTCTACTCCACTGACCAATTGCTTGAAATAGAGGGCTTCCCCGAGGATGTGGCGGATTTCTTCTCCTTGGATGCCAGTGTGGTGAGACGAATGAATGTCAACAAGATGTCTGTTGCACAGATGATCAAGCATCCTTATGTGAGTTTCTCCATGGCAAAGGCCATTGCTGAGCGGCGACGGCTGAAGGGACCGCTGACCTCGCTCGATGACCTGGCGCTGTTGCCCTCTTTCACACCTGAGGCCATCGAACGGCTTGGTCATTATGTCTCGTTCTGACCCCTGGTTGCCTAACTCGTGCTTCTTGGCGATGCGTCCTTGGTAAAGATATTTTCAAATGTAAATAAGAAAGCACTGCTTTTGTGCGTTATAATGATAGTAATCACTAAAATGCAAACGATATGAAAAGATTTGTTTTTCTGTTCATTGCCTTTTGGGGCGTGTTGGCAGCTGGTGCACAGAGCAACAGCTTGAAGGTGGTGGTGGATAGCGAAGGCGGACTGGTGGGCAGGTATGTTCGCCAAACTGCCACAACGTATGTTGCCAATCCCGTGGACTGGGAAGTTGAAGTGCCAAAGAAGGGGCATCGCGTGGAGGTGTGGACTCCCGAGAAAGGTAAAGGCTTTGTCGAGCGTGCTTCTGGCGTCACAGGCAACATCAACGTGCGCAAGGGACCTTCTACCCGCACTGCCGTTGTATGTCAGATGACGGAGGAGGACAGCAACAAAGACTACCCTGACTGTGTCTTTGAGTGTCTTGGCAAGAAGAATGGCTGGTACAAGATTAAGATCAAGGGCAAAGTGGGCTATGTGCGCCAGGATCTCGTGTCGTGGGCTGCCTATTTCGCTGATTAGAGTGCCAAAACTGCTTTCTTACACAAGTTAAATATTTGTATTGTGCGAACAAATATCAAAAGAAACATGATTGGCTTTCCATTGCTCTTGCTGTTCATGTCTGCCGTGGCTGTGGCTTGCAACGACAAGAAGGTGACTGCTACAACTCAAGTATCGGAAACCACCGCCATGGTGGCCGACTCCATCTCGCAAGAGCCTCGTGACACTGTAGGCGAATTGGCTGAGCCTGTTCAACATGATTCTGTCTCTGATGTGCCTGCGCAGGCGGCTGACAAGTCTTCGCTGACTCCAGTCTATATGGGGGTGTGGGGAAATGTCGGCGGCACTGGCTTCCTTTTAGACATGGATGGCTTGACGGGCAGTTATATCCCATACGACATGGCGGAAGCGAAGGAATATGGACAGCGTCGACAGCTGGAGCTTGTTTCCTATGATCCCAACAATGGCAAATGTATCATCAACGCTTTCCTTAACAAGAAATACATAGGGCAGTTTGATGGCGTCTTCATGGACGATGAATTTGAGGATGATGAGGGAAATACGCACGGTGTTCAGGCATTTGATGGCGTCTTCAAGAGTGTGAACGGCTCGAAGTTGGACTTCCATTTCCATTTCGACTGATCTTGAATCTCAAAAAGGCATTGTTTGCTGCTTTTGTGGCCTATTCCAAAATATATGGTCAAAAATTTGTGGGTGTGCCAAAAATGCTATAACTTTGCACCGCTAAATCGGGATGTAGCGCAGTTGGTAGCGCACTACGTTCGGGACGTAGGGGTCGGG
>CAMJLI010000119.1 GCA_946406585.1 uncultured Prevotellaceae bacterium
CAGCAGACTTTGGAGTACGTGGGAACGGTATGACGTCGCGGATGTTCTGCATGCCAGTGACAAAGAGGATGAGACGCTCGAAACCCAGTCCGAAACCGGCATGAGGGCATGTGCCATACTTGCGGGTATCAAGATACCACCACAGTTTTTCGGTCTCCATCTTGCGACTTTCAATCTCAGCCATCAGCTTATCATAACTCTCCTCACGCACGCTGCCGCCGATAATCTCTCCAATCTGTGGGAAGAGCACATCGGTGCCCTGCATGGTGCGGCCAGGAGCCACACAGCCTTGATAGCCCACCGAACCTTCACCCTGAGCCTCGTTCTGCTTCATGTAGAAAGCCTTGATGCTGGCAGGATAGTCGGTCATGATGACAGGTTTCTTGAAATGCTCCTCCACCAGGTAGCGCTCGTGTTCGGAAGCCAGGTCATCACCCCAGTTGCATGGGAACTCGAACTTCTTTCCATTCTTGATGGCTTCCTGCAGAATCTCTATACCCTTTGTATAAGGCAGGCGGACGAATGAGCCTCCCAAGACAGAATTCAGCCTCTGGAGCAAGGTCTTGTCAACCATCTTGTTGAGGAATTCCAAGTCATCCTTGCAGTTATCCAAGGCCCATTGCACACAATATTTGATGAAATCTTCCTCCAGGTCCATCAGTTCCTCCTGATTGAGGAATGCCACTTCTGGCTCAATCATCCAAAACTCTGCGAGATGCCTCGGCGTGTTGGAATTCTCGGCGCGGAAAGTAGGTCCGAAGGTGTAAATGGCACCTAATGCCGTAGCACCCAGTTCGCCCTCAAGCTGTCCGGAAACCGTGAGCGATGTCTGCTCTCCGAAGAAGTCATCGTCATAGATGATTTTCCCCTCCTCGTCCTTTTTCAGGTCGTAGAGGTTCTTGGTGGTCACCTGGAACATGTTGCCTGCTCCCTCGCAGTCGCTGGCGGTAATCAGCGGTGTATGGAAATAGAAGAAGCCATGCTCGTGAAAATAGGTGTGGATGGCAATAGCCATGTTGTGGCGAATGCGCATTACTGCTCCGAAGGTGTTGGTGCGCAGCCTCAGATGTGCATTTTTGCGCATCACCTCAAAACTTTGTCCCTTCTTCTGCATCGGGTAGTCATTCCCACATAGTCCGAGCACTTCCAGCTCCTGACATTGTATTTCGCTTGTCTGTCCAGCACCCATGCTCTCCACGAGCACTCCCGTGGCACTGACACAAGCTCCTGTAGTGACCTGTTTCAGTATTGCAGCATCCACCTTTTCGGGGTCCACCACTACCTGCACATTCTTGATGGTGGAGCCATCGTTTATGGCGATGAAGTCCACCGCCTTGCTGCTGCGGTGCGTGCGCACCCAGCCTTTCACGTTGACCACTGTCCCGTAATCCGTGCGCTGCAGCACATCTACAACTTTTGTCCTACGTATCTTGTCCATTTTGATTGTTTTTATTCTATAAATATATTAAGCCACAAAAGTGAATAATAGAAATCACTTACGTATTATTCAAAGGCTCCCATGCGAAGCATGTCAACCTCTTTCTCGGTGAGGAACCTCCAGTCGCCACGACGCACATTCTTCTTGGTGAGTCCGGCAAACTGCACACGGTCGAGCTTCACCACACGATAGCCGAGGCTTTCGAATATGCGGCGCACAATCCTGTTCTTGCCACTATGGATTTCTATACCCACCTGGCTCTTGTCTGTATCGCTGGCATACTCCACTGCATCAGCCTTCACCTCGCCATCTTCCAAAGTGATGCCTTCGGTGATTTGCTGCATGTCGTGCAGTGTCACGTTCTTGTCGAGGTACACGTGATAAACCTTCTTCTTCAAGAATTTGGGATGGGTAAGTTTGCTTGCCAAGTCACCATCGTTGGTGAGCAAGAGCACTCCGGTGGTGTTGCGGTCGAGACGTCCCACAGGATAGATGCGTTCCGGACATGCATTTCTCACCAAGTCCATCACCGTCTTGCGCTGTTGTGGGTCATCGCTCGTTGTCACATAGTCCTTTGGCTTGTTGAGGAGCACATACACCTTCTTCTCAAGCTTCACTGGTTGGTCGTGGAACATAACACTATCGGTGCGCGACACCTTGGTGCCCAGTTCGGTCACCACTTCGCCATTCACCTTCACCACTCCAGCCTGGATGAAGGCATCGGCCTCTCTGCGGCTGCAAATACCGGCATTTGCCAAAAATTTGTTCAGACGGATTGGCTCGTTGGGATCGAAATTCTCCTCCTTGTACTCGATACGCTTCTTCATGCTGTAAGAAGCATTGGGGTCGTATCCCTGTTGGTGCTGACGATAGCCACCCTGCTGATGCTGACGATAGCCACCCTGCTGGTAACCGCCGCGCTGCTGGTAGCCGCCTTGCTGACGCTGCTGGTAGCCGCCTTGCTGGTAACCACCCTGCTGGCGTTGTTGATAGCCACCTTGTTGGTAGCCACCGCGTTGCTGGTAGCCGCCCTGCTGACGTTGTTGATAGCCGCCCTGCTGGCGTTGTTGATAGCCGCCCTGCTGGCGCTGCTGGTAGCCGCCCTGCTGGCGTTGTTGGTAACCACCCTGTTGGCGCTGTTGATAACCGCCACGCTGTTGGTAGCCTCCCTGCTGGCGTTGTTGGTAACCACCCTGCTGGCGAGACTGATAGCCTCCCTGCTGATAGTCGCCAGAATTATTGTTGTAACGAGGGCGATATTGATGCTGCTGTCCACCACCAGACTGGAGTCCGGCACCAAAACCTTCTGGACGGAAGCCACCTTCGTCCTCATTTTTGCGTTCTGAAGAAAAAGTACGTTGAGTGTGAATGCGGGGACGCTGTGGACGGTTCCCACTACGATAGTCTCTTGAATAATTACCTGACTGTCCTGATGACTGATAACCTTCGCGGCCACCCGTGTTTTGATCATTCGACAGTTGTTCTTCCTGTTTGTTCTCGTTTTCAAAATCCATGGTGATAATAATTTTATAGCCTCACGGCTGGTTAGTAAAAAGAGTAAATTAAATTCCTGTATAATTTTGTGGCGTTATGGCCAACAATTGTTCTTTCACATCCTGACCAACCTCAAGCGACTCCACAAAATCGTGGATTGTCTGCTCGGTCATCTTGGTGTTGGTGCGTGTAAGCTGCTTCAGAGCCTCATAGGGATTAGGATAACCCTCTCTTCTCAGTATTGTCTGTATTGCCTCAGCCACCACAGCCCAGTTGTCTTCCAAATCCTGATTCAGTCTTTGCTCATTTAAAATCAGTTTTCTCAATCCCTTGAGCGTGCTCTCTATTGCTATGACGGTGTGTCCGAAAGGCACTCCCACATTTCGCAAAACAGTGGAATCGGTGAGGTCTCTCTGCAATCTGCTAACAGGCAACTTGGCTGCCAAGAATTGCAGCAAGGCATTTGAAATGCCCAGATTGCCCTCGCTATTTTCAAAATCGATAGGATTCACCTTGTGTGGCATGGCACTCGAGCCAACCTCCCCCTTCTTGATTTTCTGTTTGAAATATTCCATGGAGACATACATCCAGAAATCCCTGTCGAGGTCTATCAAGATGGTGTTGATTCTCCTAAGAGCGTCAAAGACAGCCCCCATGCAGTCATAATTGCTGATTTGGGTGGTGAATTCCTCTCTTTCCAGTCCCAGATGCTTTGACACGAAATTGTTGGCAAAACCACGCCAGTCGATTTCCGGGAATGCCACATGATGTGCATTGAAGTTTCCCGTAGCCCCACCGAATTTGGCAGTGATGGGACACGCCTTCAGCTGTTCCATCTGTCTTGTTATGCGATAGACGTACACCATGACCTCCTTGCCAAGCCTTGTGGGCGAGGCGGGCTGTCCATGTGTCTTTGCCAGCATTGGCACATCTTTCCACTCTTCTGCATACTCACTCAGCAGTTGGAGCAGTTCTTCAAAAAGAGGGTAAACCACTTGTTCCAAAGCTTCCTTCACGGATAGTGGCACTGAGGTGTTGTTGATATCCTGTGATGTAAGGCCGAAATGCACAAACTCCTTGTAGGATTCGAATCCGCCCAATTTGTCGAGCTTTTCCTTGATGAAATATTCCACAGCCTTCACGTCGTGGTTTGTAATGCTTTCTATCTCCTTGACACGGCAAGCATCTTCCTCTGTGAATTGCTGATAGATTTCCCGAAGCGAACAGATTTGCTCCTGACTAACCTTCTCCAGTTGGGGCAACGGCAATTGGCACAATGCGATGAAATATTCTATTTCAACGCGCACCCTGTATTTCATAAGAGCATATTCTGAAAAATATCCTGCCAACAGTTCTGTCTTTCCTCTATACCGACCGTCAATTGGAGATATGGCCGTCAATGTGTCGAGCCTCATTTGAATAATGTACTAAAAAATAAAAATATATACTATATGATATCTAAATGGAATGTACCTATCGCTAATCGGTTACAAAGTTACTAAGAATCTTTGAGCAGAGCAAAAAAAACCAATTTTATTTATTGAAGAAGTGATGTTATGTCTATCAATAGGAATACATATAAAAGTAAAATCCCCGCAACCCCGAAGAGTCACAGGGAATCACCCCAAGTGGGCGTTGACGGATTCGAACCGCCGACCCTCTGCTTGTAAGGCAGATGCTCTAAACCAACTGAGCTAAACGCCCTTTTTGAAAAGCGTTGCAAAGGTATGCACATTTTTCGAAACCTCCAAATTTTTGGGCTTTTTTTTTGAACAATCTTGGTTTTTTCCTTCTTCATGATGCCATATTTCAGTATTTTGGTGTAATTTTGCAAACTGATATGTCATAACAGGGAGCAGAGACGCCCCCTCCACACATTAAAGGGGAATCCACCCCGCCAACAATAAACAGGAAAGAAAAATGGAAAAAGTAGTAAGCGGCATCCGCCCAACCGGCAATCTGCACTTGGGAAATTATTTTGGTGCAGTGAAGAGTTTTGTGAAAATGCAAGATGAATATGAATGCATGTTCTTCATAGCCGACTGGCACAGCCTCACCACACACCCAAAGCCGGGCGACATCCAAGAAAGTGCACGAATCATTCTTGCAGAATACCTCGCCTGTGGCCTCGACCCACAGAAGGCACCAATCTATGTGCAGAGTGACGTGAAGGAAACACTCGAATTGTATTTGTTTTTGAACATGAACATGTATTTGGGCGAACTGGAACGCGTGACCACCTTCAAGGAGAAGGCACGCAAGCAACCCAACAATGTAAATGCCGGACTGCTGACCTACCCCACGCTGATGGCAGCCGACATACTGCAACACAGGGCCAACAAAGTGCCTGTGGGCAAAGACCAGGAACAAAACATGGAGATGGCTCGCAGATGTGCAAGACGCTTCAACAACATCTATGGGGTGGAGTTCTTCCCGGAGCCACAGAATTTCTACTTCGCCGAAAAAGCGGTGAAGGTGCCAGGACTCGATGGCAGCGGCAAGATGGGCAAAAGCGAGGGCAACTGCATCTACCTGCGTGACGATGACAAAACCATCACAAAGAAAGTGATGAAAGCCGTGACAGACCTTGGTCCACAAGAGCCCAACAGCGAGCGGCCTGAAGTCATTGAAAACCTATTCACCTTCCTTCGCCTATGCTCCAACGAGGAGACATACAACTATTTCGATGAGAAATGGAATGACTGCACCTTACGCTATGGCGACTTGAAGAAACAGATAGCGGCCGACTTGGTGAAGACCATCGCTCCAATACGCGAGAGAATCAACGAATTCAGCGCAAACCGAGAGTTGCTTGACCGAATAGCATTAGAGGGTGCCGAACGTGCTCGAGAAAGCGCCAGAGCAACAATCGAGGAGGTGAGGAGGATAATAGGATTCAGAGTGAAATAAAATCAGAAAACCGGGTGTGTCAAAATGAAGATTTGCACTACCGTTATTTACAATTTGCAGTCATCATGACGGCCTGAAAGGCCAATAAGCACATAGCCCAGGGCATTGCCCTGGGTCTTATGTTTGGCAACAATTATCGCCCTAAAAGGGCAAAAGCACTGACAGCCAATGCTTTTGCCCTTTTAGAGCGACTTCGATACTCTATTTATACCCAGGGCGATTGCCCTGGGCTGATAGCTGCTGGCCTTTCAGGCCGTTTTCTTTCCTTACAATCTGTAAGTTTTGTATTCACTTTTTGACACGCCCTATTTTTTCATGCCTAAACAAAAGCGCTTCCCTGCAAGAGGGAAGCGCAATATTTCCTAGTCTTTATGGAACTACCACTAACAATTAGCGGATTTCCACTGTAGCACGACGGTTGAGCTCGAACGGTGAGAGGATGAGCACACCACCCTTGCCAACAGATGTGATCTTGCTGCGGTTTACACCCA
>CAMJLI010000120.1 GCA_946406585.1 uncultured Prevotellaceae bacterium
GCGGGTGAAGCCCGCACAAACAATCGCAACTATGTTGCGTAAGAAATCACCCCGACCCTTTGATGGGTCGAGGGTACCTTAATGTAAGAGCGACGAGTAGGAGCGGTTGAGCCCCATCCCTGGAAAGGGAGGGGGACGGGGGGTAGGTCGAGGCCTCTCCTTATGAAGGAGAGGTGGGAAAGGTTGGAGAACTTTATGAAGGAGAGGTGGGAGAGGTTGGAGTATCCTTATGAAGGAGAGGAGGAAAAGTTAGGCTGCGCTTGCGAAATGAAAACAAAAACTTCGTGTTTTGTTTTGCATTTCGCTCACCTTGCACTATCTTTGCACCTAAACTTACAACATCTAAATAAAATTGACATGAAAAATTTGGATTGGGCCAACTTGTCTTTCGGTTATAGGCCGACAGACTACAATGTGCGATGCTATTATCGCGATGGGAAATGGGGCGAGATAGAAATTTGCTCCGACGAATATCTGAAAATTCACATGGCTGCCACTTGCCTGCACTATGGACAGGAGGCTTTCGAAGGCCTGAAGGCATATCGTTGCCCCGATGGAAAAGTGCGCGTGTTCCGTGTAGATGAAAATGCTGCAAGATTGCAGAGCACTTGCAGAGGCATACTCATGCCTGAGGTGCCAACGGAACTTTTCGAGGAAATGGTGGAAAAGGTTGTAAAACTAAATCAAGAATACATCCCTACCTACGAGAGTGGTGCCACACTTTACATCCGTCCATTGCTCATCGGCACAAGTGCACAGGTTGGTGTTCATCCTGCTTCTGATTATATGTTCCTCATCTTTGTAACACCTGTCGGACCGTATTTCAAGGGTGGATTTGCCACCAACCCATATGTCATCATCAGGGATCATGACCGCGCAGCTCCTCTGGGAACCGGTATTTACAAGGTGGGTGGAAACTATGCCGCAAGTCTTTTGGCAAACAAGAAAGCTCACGACTTGGGATATGCTTGCGAGTTCTATCTCGATGCCAAAGAGAAAAAGTACATCGACGAATGTGGTGCAGCCAACTTCTTTGGTATCAAGAACAACACTTATGTCACACCATTGAGCACTTCCATACTGCCAAGCATCACCAACAAGAGCCTCATGCAGGTGGCTGAAGACTTGGGTATGAAAGTGGAGCGCAGACCTATTCCGGAGGAAGAACTGGAAACCTTCGAGGAGGCAGGCGCTTGTGGAACAGCTGCCGTCATCAGCCCTATCTCTCGTATTGATGACCTCGACTCGGGCAAGAGCTATGTATTCAGCCATGACGGACAGCCCGGACCAGTATCTCGAAAGCTATACGACACCCTGAGAGGCATTCAGTATGGCACTATTGAGGACAAGCATGGTTGGACTAAGGTCGTCATTGGATGAGCAAAGGTAAATTGGCCAAGTTTGCCGACATGGCAAAATATGAGAACGTGTTCCAGTACCCTTATTCGGTGATGGAACACGTTCCTTTTGACTTGACTGGCTCTTGGAGGGAAAAATACTTCCATAACGACAATCCCATAGTGCTCGAATTGGGATGTGGCAAGGGGGAGTATACAGTTGGACTGGCACGTATGTTTCCTGATGTCAATTTCATAGGAGTTGACATAAAGGGGGCAAGGATGTGGACTGGAGCCACGCAAGCCTTGCAGGAGGGACTACGAAATGTTGCCTTTTTGCGCACGCACATCGAGATTATCGACCGCTTTTTTGCACCAGGCGAAGTGGATGAGATTTGGCTCACTTTCAGCGACCCTCAAATGAAAAACCCTCGCAAGAGGCTTACAAGCACGTTCTTTCTCGAAAGATACCGCCGTTTCTTGAAGGATGGGGGCATCATTCACCTGAAAACCGACTCCAATTTCCTGTTCACATACACCACATTTATGGTGGAGAGGTGCAGTCTGCCTTTGCTGTTCAGGACGGAAGATTTATATCATACGGATGGCATTGATGATGATACCCGTCAAATCCTTTCCATTCATACTTATTATGAAAATATGTGGATTGATCGTGGCATCAACATCAAATATATGAAGTTCCGTCTTCCGCATGATGCTTCCCTTGTGGAACCTGATGTGGAGATTCCTCTCGATGAATACCGCAGTTATAGGCGCGACAAGAGAAGTTCGCTTGAAAAAGCAAAATAGCTTGCGTATCGCTCGACAAGAGAAGTCAACAAAAAATCACCCCCGGCAACCAAATTTTGCCGAGGGTGAAATTTTTATTGTCGCACCTTGATGGGCTTGATTGTCAACATACCTTCTCCAGGCGTTTCATCATGGCAAACATGAAGATTGCCGAAAGCAGGCAGAGACCGATGAATACACACCATACAAGCCAGAGCGGGAACTTGCCCCAAAGCAAACCACCCACCATGACGAGCTGGTTGCCAATGGCAGTGGCGACAAACCAGCCACCCATCATCATGCCCTTGTATTTTGGAGGAGCCACCTTGGAAACGAAAGATATGCCCATCGGCGAGAGCAACAGCTCGGCAAATGTAAGTACGAGATAGGTGGATATCAGCAGGTTGGGAGTGACATCTGCCACATGCTTTCCTACCAATTCGCCATCCACCATCTCCGTCTGAGGCAGAGGCAGACCCACGGAGGCAATAGCCATCAGGCAGTATGCCAAGGCTGCCACCAACATGCCATAGGCGATTTTGCGGGGTGCCGATGGTTCCTTTCCTTTCTTTGCCAATGCCCCGAAGATGGCCATCGACACAGGAGTGAGAGCTACCACATAGAATGGGTTGAACTGCTGGAAGATAGGAGCGCTGACAGCCACATCGCCATTCAGTCCGCTGTATTTCCACACTAAGAATCCTACGGCTGCGAGTATGACAACTGCTGCTATGCCCTTCTCACGCGAGGTCTTTCCCTGGAACAACGAGAAGAGTGCATAAACGATGAATATGATGGCTACAAGGTTCCAAACATCAAATGCCATGCTTTCCACGCCCGATGAACTTTGTGCGGTGAACTCATTGGCGAAATATGTAAGCGACAAACCGTTCTGATGGAAAGCCATCCAGAAGAACACCACGACGGCAAACACCAGGCAGAGTGCCACGATGCGTTGCTTGGTCTCCTCGGCTGTCAGTTCCGGCTCTTTTGGCTGAGTGCTGGTTGCTGCGGCCTTTGCCACACCCTTTGAACCTTCTGTATGACGGAAAGTGGCTCGGAAAGCGTAATATATGGCTATGGAGACGATGAGCGAGGCACAAGCCACGGCAAACGAGAAGTGATATGCATCGTTGCCGGAGTAGCCCCACACATTCTCGGCATATTCCTTTATCTTGATGGCGGCAGTGGGAGCGAAGAGGGCTCCGATGTTGATTGCCATGTAGAAGATGGAGAAGCCGGAGTCGCGCTTGGAGCTATAACGGGGGTCGTCGTAGAGGTTGCCCACCATCACTTGCAGGTTGCCCTTGAAAAGTCCCGTGCCGAAGCCTATGAGCAACAAGGCTGCCAGCATGAATATCAAGGCGAAAGAGTCGCCGCCAAGGGGAACGGAAAGAAGCAAGTAACCCACAAACATGATGATGATGCCAATGGTCACCATACGACCATAACCGAACTTGTCGGCCATGATGCCACCAATGAGGGGGAAGAAATAGACCAGCATCAAGAAAGAGCTGTAGATGGTGCCAGCCACGCCAGGTGAAAGTCCGAAATTGGCTCTTAGAAACAATGCGAATACTGCTATCATCGTGTAATAGCCAAATCGCTCGCCAGTGTTGGCCAATGCCAACGCATAAAGTCCTTTAGGTTGTCCTTCAAACATGATTTTTGTTATTTTGTTTTTCTATTCTATTTAAAGGGTGATTATGGTATCTTCAGGTAGATTGTGACAAAATTACTGAAAAAAAGTGAATTGCACACATTATTTTATAATAATATTTTATCTGGCATTGATTTTTCTCGTTTCTTTACATTTCTTGGATTGCTTTCATGCTAAGAACATTCAAACTTTCCTTTTTGAACATATACTTGTCAAAGTAAAAAATAGTAAACAAAGTAAATTTATTAGACTAAATGTAACTATTCATGATACATTTTGAAGGGTAAAAAGCATAATAAAAAACGTTGATTAAACTATTAGTAACATCATGCAATATCAATATAACTTACTTTTTATAAATTTGCAACGAACTATTATCAACAAATAATATATGAAAAAGCATCATCAACCGATTCTGTGGCTGCTGCTTGCCATGAGCAGTTTGGCCGCAAATGCACAAGGGCTCAAAGACGCCTACAAAGACTATTTCACCATCGGTGTTGCGTTGAACCAACGTAATGTTAGCGACGAGAGTCAAAAGGCGCTCGTAATTAAGGAGTTCAACAGCGTCACCGCAGAGAATGACATGAAACCCGGAGAAATCCACCCCAAGGAAGGCGTGTGGAACTGGGAAAGGGCAGACAAGATTGCCAATTTCTGCCGACAGAATGGCATCAAGATGCGCGGTCACTGCCTGTGCTGGCACTCTCAGTTTGCTGACTGGATGTTCACAGACAGCAAGGGAAAGCCAGTGAAAAAGGAAGTGTTCTATGAGCGTCTGCGCGAACACATCCTCACTGTTGTCAACCGCTATAAGGATGTGGTGTATTGCTGGGACGTGGTGAATGAGGCCATGGCCGATGATGGCCGCGGATGGCCGGGACGCGAACAAAGTCCATACCGCCAGTCTACTGCTTTCAAACTTTGTGGAGACGAATTCATTGCCAAGGCTTTCACCTTCGCACGTGAAGCTGACCCTAATGCCACCCTCATTTACAACGACTACAGCTGTGTGGACCCTGGCAAGCGTGAGCGCATTTATAATATGGTGAAGAAAATGAAGGATGCCGGCGTGCCAATCGATGGCATCGGAATGCAAGGACACTACAACATCTACTTCCCAGAGGAAGAACTGCTCGAAACTGCCATCACAAGGTTTAGGGAACTGGTGAAGCACATCCATATCACCGAACTTGACCTCCGCATGAACAATGAGAGCGGTGGCCAGCTGATGTTCTCCCGTGGAGAGGCAAAACCAATGGCTCCCTACATGTCGTCATTGCAGACCGACCAGTATGCACGCCTTTTCAAGGTGTTCCGCAAACATAAGGATGTCATCGACAATGTTACTTTCTGGAACCTCGGCGACCGTGACTCATGGCTTGGCGTGAACAACCATCCTCTGCCTTTCGACGAGCAATACAGGCCAAAGGCATGCTATAGGGCTATTCGTGACTTCAATCCCGACCTCGACAACCGCAAGCCTAAGGAGGATTTCGTGCCCAATACCTTGAACCAGCCCGGTCAGGAATATCCTATGGTGAATAGTGAGGGCTATGCCCGCTTCCGCATTGAGGCTCCTGATGCCAAGTCGGTCATCGTTAGCCTCGGTCTAGGTGGTCGCGGCGGCACCGTGCTCCACAAGGACAAGGACGGTGTGTGGACAGGTACCACCGAAGGTCCTATGGACCCTGGTTTCCACTACTATCATCTCACCATTGATGGTGGCACATTCAACGACCCTGGCACACACAACTATTTTGGTTCTACACGATGGGAAAGCGGTATCGAGATTCCTGCTCCAGACCAGGACTTCTACGCCATGCGCTTTGACATTCCTCATGGTAATGTGCGCCAAGTGCTCTTCCCCTCAAACAGCACCAACAGCGTGAGACGTGCCTTTGTCTATACTCCTCCGATGTACGACAAGAACAAGAAAGAGAAGTACCCCGTGCTCTATCTGCAGCATGGATGGGGTGAGGACGAGACTGCATGGAGCAACCAGGGACATGCCAACCTCATCATGGACAACCTCATTGCAGATGGTAAAATCAAGCCTTTCATCATTGTGATGACCTACGGCATGACCAATGACATCAAGTTTGGTGGTCTCAATTCTTTCACTGCTGAGGATTTCGAGAAAGTGCTTGTGGATGAGTTGGTGCCTTATATCGATGCCAACTTCAAGACCAAGGCTACCAAGAAATATCGTGCAATGGCTGGACTGTCGATGGGTGGAATGGAGACCAAGCTTATCACACTCCGTCGTCCGGAGGTGTTTGGAGCATACGGGCTGCTCAGCGGCGGCCAGTACGAACCATCAGACATCAAGGACAAGAACCAGGTGGACCTCATCTTCGAGAGCTGTGGAAGCAAGGAGAGACCTGACGGTATCAATTCTTCCGTAAGCCATTTGAAGGAAGCCGGATTCAATGCCCATGGCTATATTTCTGAAGGTACCGCTCACGAGTTCCTTACATGGAGAAGAAGCCTCTATCAGATGGCTCAGCTCCTGTTCAAGTAA
>CAMJLI010000121.1 GCA_946406585.1 uncultured Prevotellaceae bacterium
CTCAGGACAAGGGTCCCATCGTCGGCATCGCCGGCCTTGTCGGCTGTTATGTTGTATGGTGTGACAATACGGTCGGCGAGCATTATGGTGAATGTCTTCTCCCCGTCCACGGTGATGTTCTGCTGGTATTCCATGTATGCTCCTTCTTCCACATGCACCACATATTCCCCATGGGGCAGCGATGCTATTGCAGTCTTCCCGTCTTCCACTTTGGCTTCGTAGGATTCCACGGTGGCGGCATTGACCAGCACGATGTTCAGCCCTTCCGGCGACAATGCGCTTTCGGCCTGCACGAGGAAGACAACAGGAGAGTACAAGCCTGAAACGACGACATTTGTCGTAACCAGTTCGCTCTGTGCCATGCGGTAGTCGGCCCTCACTCCCACGGTGTGTTCACCAACACCCACCCTGTCGATGACGTAGGTTTCTTCTTCCGTGGTTCCCACTTCGTTTCCATCAAGGAAGATGTGGAACACCTCGTTGGGATTGGCATCCGACTGTCGTGCCCTTCTGGCCTTGGCCTTTGCCAATGTGTTGTCGTAATCCCTTGACTGCCCTACGAAGACATCATCTATCATGAGCATGAACGAGCCATAGCGGTTGTAGTGGCTGATGTATCTTATGGCAAACTTGACCTGCTTTCCTGCATATTCTGAAAGGTCGTATTGGAAAGTCTGCCATCCCTTGTAGTCTGCTGTCTCGTAACTGCCGGTGTCGATTCTTTTGAAGTCGGAAGGCTGTGGTTGTTCTATCTGTGTTGTGACGAGCACTTGAAATCTCTCGTCATACTTGTCGGCAGCCTTCGCCATGAACATGAGCACATTTTCCGTTCCCACGGTGACTGTGGGCGATATGAGCCAGTCGTCGTTGGCATTTCCCGAACTGGTTCTTGTGAATCCCACATATTGCTTTCCGCTATATGGCCTCAAGATAGGATATTCATACCACCATGGTGGCGATACTGTCAGCGGATTGATGATTTGTGCATATTGCATGACGCATCTGTTGGGATATTCGCCCACTATTGGGGCTGCCGCCTCCAGGTCGAGGTCGAGTCCTGTCCATTCACCGAACTGTATGGCAAATGGTTCATAGTCCTCGAAATCATCGAAGAAGGCCGGTGCTTCCCTGTTCCATGTCAAGGATATGCTGTTGTCGCCAGAATACGCATCATGATTGACTTGTGCAGTAAGAGCAAATGGCGTGCGCACCTGTTCTTTCAGTTCCAGGCTCACGCTTGCCGTTGGCTCGTCGGCAGGCACCACAAATGCAACGACAGCCAGTTCGTAACCCGGTCGTTCCACCCTCAATTCATGATTGCCTGGATAGACACGCAGCTGGCACGTCCCATTGGCGTCGAGGGTCAAGGTGCCGTATGACAGCGAGTAGTCTGTCTGTATCAGCACAACCTCTTGTCCTTGAAGGTTCTCGCCAGTGTCGGCGGTTACATTTATGGTGAGTTGCTTGTCTCTGTTTTGTGCCATGGCTGACACCCAAGCCGTCATGGCAACCAATGCAAAAATCAGGATTCTTTTCATTATTTCTTATAAAAAGGTTGTAATGAATAGTGAAAAAAGGTAATGGGAGCCTTTCTGATGAAAGACGCACATTACCTTTTTAAAGCATTGTGATTATTACTTTCTCACTAAACGAATAGTCTTTGTGTTTTGTCCATCTCTGACTTTAACCACATACACTCCCTTGGCAAGCGAGAGCATGGTATTGGCACCCTTGCCACTCTTCACCAGCATGCCATTTGCGGTATAGACATCCACCTGTGCATCCTGTCCGATCTCAGCAGCCACAGCCTGTATTCCTGTTTCTGGTGTGAAGTGGTTGAACTGGAAGTCGTCGAAGAATGCCACGTTGCTGGCTCCGTTTGTGGTGTGACGCACTGCGATGTAAATGTCTTTTCCTGCATAAGCAGAGAGGTCGACGTCGTATTCCTGCCAGTTGTCCCAGTCGAGGAAAGGAATTTCCGTTTCGGGCATTACAGCGGTAAACGATGATGTCGAATTAGGATTGTTCTCAGCCACCAGCACGCTGACACGGTGGTTGGGTGCCGGCAACACGCTCTGCAGGCATTCCCAGTTGCGCACGTAGAAGTGGAAGGAAGACTCGTTGGTGGCGTGCAGCTTCTTGCTGACAATCCAGTTGTCGGCATTCTTGTCTAGTGGCGATGCAGCCACGAGAGCCCAATGTCCGGAGACGGGACTCATGATGCCGTTCATCTGGTTGTCGTCGCCCGGCCAGAAGGCGAATTTCTGTCCGCTCTTCTCGAAATTGATCCACCAAGCTCCGAAGCTATAGGACACGGAATTGTCGGCATCGATGGTTGTGAAGTCTGTCCAAGGATAGTCGAGTGGGTTGTCCTCGAAGGCATAATAAAGCACGTCTTCTGGCAGGGCCTCGCCTGTCACAGGCATCTGGATGCTCAGTCCGCTCTCAAACTCCACTGTCAGCACGTCGTTGACGACGGATGCTGCATCCTTGGCATCAAACTGTATGTTGAAAGAGAAGCCCTCTTCGGGAGCAATCTCCTTGCCCATCTCTATGGAAGACTTGAAGTTGGGGGTTCCGAAAGATGCGCTCTTCACCTTCAAGGAGTTGATGCCCTTGTTGAGCACGGTGAAGACATCGCCCGAATTGACTGCCTTTCCATAATTCACCTTTCCTGCAGCCCATTGCTTCTTGTTGAACACGGCCTTGTCGCCGATGACCTCTTCGAGCACCACATGTGCCACTGATGTCCCACCGTCGCCACCGGAGCTGTAGCTCTTGTGCACCCAGCGGAACTGCACTTTCTTTCCTGCGTATGGTGCGAGGTCGACATTCTCCTGAATCCAGTATTTCTTGTCACCTGTTGCGTTCTCGGAAATTGTGGTCAGTGTGATCCATTCGCCATCGACGAGTATTTGGAAGATGCCTTCGCTCACTCCGTTGTTGGGTTCCACATTGTTTTTCTTCACCATTCCCGTCGGGTCCACCACCAAGTCGCTTGGATGCTCGTCACCCCACATGAAGGAGATAGCCATGGTCTTGTCATCGGGCAGCTTGAACTCCTGGGTGCTGACACTGTTCTGGTCTCCCGTGTTGAGGTATGATGAAGTCAGGGCGTTGCTGACGACATCCTCGTTCTTGTATGGATAATATGTGTTCACATACCATGTGCGGTTGTATGAGTTCTCGGCGGGGGTGGAGAGCCATCCATTAGGCAGTCCGCTTTGTGCCGTGAAGTTCTCCTCGTATGGGTAAGTGGTCACGGAAGCATCCGGCTGAGTGGTGAATGTCCATGTTGAGACATCGCGTGAAAGGGCGTTTCCATAGCTGTTGTATGGCACCACGCGCCATCTGTATGTCGTCTCGTATTCACACTCGGGGATGACGTATGTGAGGGCGTCGTGCAGGTCGAGTCCGTCGATGAGGTTGTTGGCCTCGCTGTTGCTTCCCACGTAGAGCTTGTATCCCATTGCAAATTGTGCGGGTCCCCACTCCAGTTCCACATTCTTCGGGTAGATGCCTGTAGAGCCTGTTTTTGGCTTGATGAGGTATGCTGCGTATGGCACGTCGTTTTCACCAAACACATGAGGCAGCAACACGCGGTCGAAATAGAAGTTGGCAAATTCCTCTGCGCCATCATCATCCATTCCGATGGCTGAGTTCTTCCAGCGGATGTAGGAGTTGTCGCTGCCTTGTCCGAGGTCTACGGTGACGGTCTCGCTGTAAGTTTCCAATTCATAGTTGAACATCCACTTCTGCTCCCATGTCAATCCACCGTCGTAGCTCACCTCCACGGAGATGTCGTTCATCTGGTAAGTGCCGCCATCCTCGCTGTCGAAGATGTTGCGGTAAGTGAATGTCACTTTTCCTCCATCAGTGAGGTCGAGTCTTGGCGAGATGAGATAGCAGTCGGTCAAGGAGCCTGTGCCGTATGCCGACACTTCACCCTCTATCTCTGCGAATGCCGAGCCCCATCCGCTGTTTTTCCATCCGGCAGGCGGGAAATACTTCTCGAAGGTCTCGAGTGTGTAGCCGTCGGGCACGATCTGCTTGTTCACCTGTAACGCGATGTTCACGTCGCCTCCATTGGTGTGGATGACGGCGTTTGCATTGGCCGGACTTGTGAGGGAGGCCTTGTATGCCATGCGGAAAGTGACGCTCTCATACCTGTCAAGGTTCACTGTCTCTGCGTTGAGGGTGGTGCTCACTCCCTCGGGGAAGTCATATCCTGTGATTTTCAGTCCTGGCAGGCCCTGGTTGGTCAAGGTGATGAACTCGGTGAAGAATTTCTCTCCAACGTAGATGTCGCCAAGGTTGAACCTGTCGAGGTTCACCACTGCCACGGGTGCCGTGCTTGGCGTGTGCTTCTTCACCGACACGTCATCCAGCCACACCACGTTGCCCACCGTGGCCATCATCTTGTAGACGAAAGCCACTTTCACTTTCTTTCCCTTCCAGTCGCTCAGGTCTATTTTCGATGTCCTCGGGTCCCATGTCTGGATGGGGAAAGTGAGGACTCCGCTCTCCTTGAGCATGGCCTGGTTCTGGATGGAGAACACGGTTTCCGCATCGGCAAGATCACCATCTTCCACTATGCGCACCTGAAAGTCGTACATCGAAGCCTCATAGGCGTTCATCGGACTGACAATCCACGTAAATGCGAGCTGGTAAGTGTCGTTGAGGTCGAGTTCTGGTGTGAGAAGGATTTCCTCTCTCGGTCCGAAGCCGCCACCTGGGGCAGTGGAATATGTGGGGCCGTCGCATCCTGCCACGTGCTTTCCACTGATGGTGCCTTTCTCTGCATAGTAGTTATGCCATCTGTAAGACTGGTTTGCACCATCGTAAGTATCCACGGTGGTCCATCCCTCCCCTACTGTTATGGGCTGGGAATAACTCTCGGTGCTGTTTGTCTCGAAGTCTTCTTCGAGCAATGTTTGCGCCTGCGTCTGTGGTGCGATGCACAGTGCAAGTACAGAAGTTAGCAAACTTGCGTAAAAATGTCGCATAATGAGTAGTTTTATTGATTGTTATTTATTCTTTTATAGATTCCTAAATTCCATTATATTGGTTTTCGGTTTTTGTATCAGGTCTATGTCATGCTTTTTCACAGCTTTTAATTCAATGATATCTTGGAGGCTTATGCATCAAGCTCCCTTTCAAATTGCATTGGTATTTAAAATAGAGTCAAGAGATTCTTTTACTTGATTATAAAAACCACAAAGAATTAACGTGCAAAGATAACTAAAAAAAACAAATTGCCAAAAAACAGTTTTCAAAAATCATCTATTATGGATAATTTTTGCATAAGAACATAAATGTCGAAGGATACAAGACTTGAAGAAAAAGTCGGGAGTCAAATTTGGTCAAGCTCCACATACCCGTTCATGACGGCATAAATGGTGAGAGCCGACACGCTGCGAAGCCCCAATTTGTCGGTGATGTTCTTCCTATGTGTGATTACTGTGGTAAGACTGATGTTGAGCTTGTCGGCTATTTCCTTGTTGATGAATCCCTTCACCACAAGGGCGAGAACCTCTATTTCACGTGCCGACAACATTTTGGGATTTTTCATTACTGCTGATGACGGATGTCCGTGAGGATGCCCTTGCTGTTGTATTGCAAGCAAGTTTCTTACCAGTTGTTTTTCCGGCACGGTGACACACAGGCAATGGAACCCTGGCAACTGGGCGGCATGGTCTGGCGCCGTAGTCAGTACGATGGTCTGCCTTTTCCTTTCATTGAAGAATCCCCTGTTGGCAAGCAGCACGCTGATGTCTACAAAAAAATGAAAGAACCTCTCGGGTTGGTCATCCACCAATTCTTCGGCTGATGCATACACCTCCACCTGAACAGTAGGCAAGACACTTGTAAGAAGTTGCCTCATGCCTATTGCCGTAAGCGAATTGGGGCATACAATAGCCATCATTGGTTGACGATGGTTCATTTCCAAAAGACGGGTGTGACATCAGTGAAGTCATCCCCAGAAGCTCGTTTGTACAGCCTCTGGTTTGTTGTGCAGTCCTTAAGACATCCGAGATGTGCTATATACGGTCCAACCTTTATATAATCGAAATCAGATTTCCTCACGGTACGCGGCACCCTCTGCCTTCCGCTATACCATGCCACCTTGTATTCTGGATGTTCCCTATGTACATAGCGTGCCAAAGCGTTCACGTATACCGGGTCGGCATCGCCCCCCATGAAAGCGATGCACGTGATGTCTTCACCATATTGCCTTATCATCTGATGCAACTCCATGGTTGTCAGCGGGGTTCCTATATCTTCCCAAAGATACTTGCTGTG
>CAMJLI010000122.1 GCA_946406585.1 uncultured Prevotellaceae bacterium
CTTACTTGTTCTATACATGGGAGAAAGATTTCCAATATACGCAAATGACTCATGCCCACAATCAAGTGCTGAAGAGTGTTCTTGGCAATCTGCTTCTCAACATGTTGCGGGTTCAGCATAGTGACGTATATACTCCACAATGTATTGTGAAAGATGACTTGCTCCCCATCAATCGCATGATGTGCACCATTGTCTATACCTGTGACCCAAAGCAACGCGAGCGAATAGCAAAAGACGTTACCCAACTAGTAAAGGACATGGCTGAGGGCAATCTAATCACCCAGAATCTCATCGATAGTTACATCACTGAACGTGAGAAACTAAAAGACAATTATAAGGGTAATGATTATAGCCTTCGCCGTGACTACATTGCCCGAGAACTCAATGGCATTGTCACCAATGAGGGCGACACATCATACATCAAGCAGGTCACTCCTTCATCTCTCAAGGCGCACTTGAAGCAGTTGTTGAAAAAGGGAAATCTGCATATTGGATATCTGACAACAGAATGATTCTACAATGATGCGGATCATGCTTTCAGATGCAGAAGGCTGCCTGTTCTCTATTCGCTTTTGTCATTCCGGGTATATAGTCGTGCCACTATGGCGCCGCTGATGTTGTGCCACACACTGAACAAGGCTCCTGGGATGGTTGCCATGGGGTAGGCTGCGAAATGTAGAGTTGCCAGCGAAGAGGCAAGGCCGGAGTTCTGCATGCCCACTTCGATGCTGATTGCCCTGCGCTTGGCTGTTGATAGTCCCAACAGACAGCCAAGACCGTAGCCAACACTGAGTCCGCATATGTTATGAAGAACCACCACGAGCATGATTACAAGTCCGCTGGACATCAATTTCTCAGCATTGGCGGCTATCACTATTAGCACTATGGCACAGATGGCAAGAGTCGAAAGGGCTGGAAGGTATGCTGTCGCCTTGGTGGTCTGGCTGGGCCATAGGCTCTTTACTATCAGTCCTGCCGCAATGGGAAGGATGACAACCCAGAGGATGCTCAACAACATCCCTGCAACATCCACATCAACGGTCTTGCCTGCCAAAAGCAACACCAACAAAGGTGTAAGTATGGGGGCAAGCAATGTATTGACTCCCGTCATGCCTACTGATAGGGCAAGGTCGCCCTTGGCAAGATAGGTTATGACATTGGAGGCTGTGCCGCTCGGACAGCAGCCTACAAGCGCCACACCAACGGTCAGTGCTTCGTCAAGCGCAAAGAGCCGCGCCAGAATCCACGCCAACATGGGCATTATTGTGAACTGTGCAATGCAGCCTATGATGACATCTTTTGGACGACTGAAGACAATGCGGAAATCTTCCCAACGAAGAGTCAGACCCATCCCAAACATAATCACTCCCAAGAGTGGATTGATGACAGTGGGCTTCACCTGGCTAATGACACTTGGGAATACAAGTGCTGCTATCGCTGACAGCAATACCAGGACACCCATGTAGTCGGATATCAGTTTGCAAATTTTTTTCATATCTTATTGACACTCCTTTTAGAGTCTTAAAAACCTATAGAATGTTGATTTGAAACTCAATTACCACGATTTTCGGCTTGCAAAAGTACACCCTTTTTCTGAATAATCATAATTTCTTGTTTCGTTTTCTTGTTTTTTGAAAGATATGTGATTAATAATGTATATTTTTCCACCCACTCTATTTTGTTGTAAACTAAAAAATACACTATCTTTGCACTGCATTCATACTCATGTGCAATATTTATCTTTTCCAATGATATACCTAAGACATTAAAAAAACTACATAGTAATGGAAAAAAATATGAAAAAGAAAAAAGTAATGACCTGGACTGTGGCAATAGCTATGGTTCTTGTTGGATTGACTTCGTGTGGCATCGACATTCCTAAAGAAGTTCAAACATCGTATGAGACAATAACGGTTGAGGAGTCCGACATTGTCTTGCCGATGAAGTTCAGTGCAAAATTGAAGGGACAGTCTGATGTGACCATTTCGCCACAGGTGAGCGGACAGTTGATGAAAATCTGTGTGACAGAGGGTCAACAGGTGAGCAAGGGACAGACTCTCTTTATCATTGACTCTCGTAATGCACAGCATGATGTAGAGGCTGCTCAAGCCAACCTTCAAGCTGCTCAAGCCAACCTTCAGGCTGCTGAAGCCCAAGCCAATAGTGCAAAGCTTGAGTATGAGAGCAATAAAAACTTGTTTGAAAAGAAGATTGTGAGCAGTTATATGCTTGAAAACTCACAAAACAATTATAGGCAAGCTCTCGCTGCCGTCAGCCAGGCTAAGGCATCCATTACTCAAGCCCAATCTTCTGTAAACAGAGCAAAGGTAAACCTCAGTTTCTGCACTATAACATCACCGGTAGCTGGTGTCATTGGTGAGATTCCCGTCTTCGCTGGTGACCAGGTGACACCGATGACCCAACTGACCATCGTTAGTGGCAACAGGCAAATGGATGCGGAATTCTCGGTGACGGAGTCGATTATCGAGGCTCAAGTGGCATCAGGCATAAAACAAGCAGACAAGTCTGTATATATTGCAAATTTGCCTGATGTGATTTTTGTCATGAAGAATGGAACGGAGTATCCTCATAGGGGGCGTATCACCAGTCTGACAGGTGTGGTGGATGCCGCTACTGGCTCTCTTGCCTGCAAAGCCTCGTTCCCTAATCCGGACGGACATCTTTTCTCTGGAGCACAGGGCACCATTTTGCTGCCAATAAGCCGCAAGCAAGTAATGGTGGTTCCTCAGACAGCAGTGGTGCGTCTGCAAGATAAGGCTTTGGTCTACAAGGTTATGCCTGACAGCACAGCCAAGGCTATCACCGTGACAACGACGGATACGGGCAATGGCAAGGATGTCATTATCAATACTGGGCTCGGAGTGGGCGACCGCATCGTTTCTGTTGGTGCAAACAATGTGCAGGAAGGTCAGAAAGTGCTGTTCCCTGTGGAAGAGGAAAAAGAGAAATAAACCATGAAAAACAACATTTTCATCAACAGATATGTGATGGCTTGTGCCATCAGTATCGTCATTGCTTTGGTAGGCTATATCTGCATGAACAGTCTGCCCATCGAGCAATATCCGAACATAGCGCCGCCTACAGTGCGCGTGTCGACCAACTATACCGGCGCAGATGCCAATACTATCATGAAATCGGTGGTGCAACCATTGGAGGAGAACATCAATGGTGTGCCCGACATGACATACATGACCTCTACGGCAAGTTCTTCTGGTGACGTGTCCATCGTGGTTTACTTCAAGCAGGGAACCGACCCTGACATTGCTGCTGTGAATGTGCAGAACCGTGTGACAAGGGCTTCTGCCCTGCTGCCTGCCGAGGTGACAAAGGTGGGTGTGCAGGTGTTCAAGATGCAAAGCAACATCTTGCAGATTGGTGCATTGAGAAGTGCAGATGGCAAATATGATGACGACTTCGTTGCCAACTACATCGACATCAACCTGAAGCCGCGCCTGATGCGTATCACCGGTGTGGGTGACGTGATGAGCCTCGGCAACACCTATGCGCTCCGTATTTGGATGAAGCCTGACGTGATGGCGCAGTATGGATTGGAGCCAAATGATGTGTTTTCTGCCATCAGCGGACAGAGTTTTGTTGCTGCTACGGGTTCCTTGGGCGCTCAGTCACAGAACAATTACCAATATACGATGGAGTATAAGGGTACGTTGAAGTCCATCGAGGAATTCAACGACATCGTTTTGCGTGCAAGCGATGGTGGACACTTGCTGCACCTGAGCGACGTGGCAGACGTGGAAATTGGAGCCATGAATTATAGCTTCGTGTCGAATATCAATGGCAAGCCAGGCACCATATTCATGGTGTTCCAGGCTCCTGGTGCAAATGCCACTGAGGTGAATGCACGTATCGACAAGCTTTATGAGGAACTTAAACCGATAATGCCTGCAGGACTGGAATTCGTGAAACTCGAAACCTCTGACGACTTCCTTTATGCCGCTATCGGAAATGTGGTGGAAACACTCATCATTGCCATCATTTTGGTGGTTCTTGTGGTGTTCTTCTTCTTGCAGAACTTCAAGGCTACGATTATCCCGTCCATCTCTATTGTCGTGTCGCTGCTGGGCACCTTTGCCATAGTGTCGTTGGCGGGCTTCTCGCTAAACATACTGACACTATTCGCCTTGGTGCTCGCCATCGGTACGGTGGTGGATGATGCCATTGTGGTGGTGGAAGCGGTGATGGCCAAACAGGAAAATGGCATCAGCGATGCCAAGGAGGCGACACGCCAGGCCATGAGCGACGTGTCGGTGGCTGTTGTCTCTTGTACATTGGTTTTCATGGCTGTGTTCATCCCCGTGGCATTCATGCCGGGAACTTCTGGCTCGTTCTTCACTCAGTTTGGTGTCACCATAGCCTCGGCTGTCGGTCTGTCGTGTGTGTCGGCTCTTACTCTTTGTCCTGCCCTCTGTGCCATCATGCTGAAGATGAAAGAAAATAAAAATGAGCGCAAGAGCCTCACGTATTACACGAAGAAAGCTTATACGGTGAGTTATAACGCCATCTTTAGGAAGTATTCCAAGAGTGTGCAGAAGTTCATCAAACGACCTGCTTTGGCATGGTGCCTGTTGGTCGTTGCTGCCGTGTTGCTCATATTCTTCATGAGAAACTTGCCATCTGGACTCGTACCGCAGGAAGATCAAGGCGTGATTCTTGCAGAAATTCGTGCACCGGAAGGAACCACGCTCCATGAAACGCGTGAGATAGTGAAGAAAGTTGAGGAAAAGGTGAAGGATATTCCTGAACTGGAGAGCTTTGCTACAGCCTGTGGTTATGGTATGATGTCTGGCTCAGGCTCCAACTACGCCACGATGATTATCCGTCTGAAGACATGGGAGGAACGTGAGGGCTTCAACCACTACGTTGACCTGGTCATCGGACGACTCTATTTCGCATGCAAGGAAATCAAGGATGTGCAGGTGATGCCTTTCCAGCTGCCTCAGGTGCCAGGATATGGCTCGAACAACAGTGTCAACTTGGTGTTGCAGGACCTTAACGATGGTGATTTGTCGGAGTTTGCCAAACTTGCCAACAACTTCCTTGCCAAATTAGGAGAGCGCCCTGAAATCAGCATGGCAATGACATCCTACTCGGAGCGTTTCCCCAAATACCAGGTCAATGTTGATGCTACTCAGTGTGACCGTGCCGGTGTGTCTCCTGCTGCCGTGCTCAGGACATTGGGTGCCTATTGCGGTGGCTCGTATGTAGGCAATTTCAACCAGTTCGGCAAGGTATATCGCATCATGGCAAGTGCGTCCCCGGATTATCGTCTCGACCCATCGTCGTTGAACAATATCTTTGTGAGGGTGCGTGGCGGCAAGATGGCTCCTATTTCTGAGTTCGTCTCATTGAAGGAAATTGTCGGTACGTCGAGCGTGGAACACTTCAACCTTTTCCAGAGCATCACGTGCTTCGTGCAGGCTGCAGGTGGATATACGGAGGGCGATGCTCACAAGGTCATTGCCGAGGTGTTCAAGGAGACAATGCCCAAAGGATATAGTTATGAATACAGCGGCATGTCGCGCGAACTGGAGGAGGCATCTGGATCAAATGCCACAGCTTTGATCTATGTCATCTGTGTCATACTCATTTACCTTATCCTCGCCTCGCTCTATAACTCGTGGTTTACACCGTGGGCTGTATTGCTCAGTGTGCCATTCGGACTGATGGGTGCATTCATCATGGCTTACTTGGGCTCGTTGCTCCATCTTCCTGGTATGGACAACAATATCTACCTGCAGACGGGTGTTATCATGCTCATCGGTTTGCTATCAAAGACTGCCATCCTCATCACAGAGTTTGCCTCTGAGCGTAGAGCACAAGGCATGACCATACGTGATGCTGCTTTTGCCGCTTGTCAGGAACGTCTGCGCCCCATCTTGATGACTGTGGTAACGATGATTGCAGGTATGATTCCACTTATCATCGAGGGTGGTGCTGGTGCCAATGGTAACCGTGCTCTCGCCTTTGGCGTGGTTGGTGGCATGACTGTGGGTACCATTGCACTGCTCTTTGTGGTGCCTGCATTCTTCATCGTGTTCCAAGGTTTGCATGAGAAATTCCAAGGAACTACGGTGGTGGAAAGCACTGGTGATGGCGATGTGAAACAAGTAGTGAAAAATGAAGAATAATATGAAAAGACTAAATAATATCTTCACCATTGCAGCCATGGCTTTTTTGCTCACAG
>CAMJLI010000123.1 GCA_946406585.1 uncultured Prevotellaceae bacterium
TGCCAGGGCGGATGGGGAGAGAAAAAGCTTATTGTTCAACTTCGACTGGAAATTCAAATTAGGCGAAGTGCAGAACGCCGAAAGTCCGACATTAGATGATGCCGATTGGCGACAGCTTGAACTGCCGCATGACTTTCAAATAGAAATGCCATGGAACGAGAAAGCCAGCCGAGGTAGAGGTTTCAAGGATATGGCCACAGGTTGGTATCGCAAGACGTTCGAGGCCGATAAAGCCTGGCAAGGCAAACGGGTGATTCTCGACTTTGAAGGTATCATGCTTCATGGCGATGCCTATCTGAACGGGCAAAAAATCGGAGGTACAGACTACGGATACCTGGGATTTGAGGCCGACATCACTAAACTGCTGAAATGGAACGGGAAAAATGTGTTGGCCGTCCACTGCTCTACAGGAGAGGCAAAAAATTCAAGATGGTACACAGGCGGAGGTCTCTTTCGTGATGTCCACCTTGTACTAAAAGATTCGGTCTCTATCGCCCGACATGGCATCTATATCAATACGCCTATAGTCAGCAAGGAAAAAGCCTCTGTCAACGTGCAGGTGGAAGTGGAAGGCATCAAGAATAAAAAATATGACCTAGTGATAGAGGCCGTCATCTTTGACCCTGAAGGCCACCAAGTAGGTGAAACACGAATTGATGCGCCAAAGGACAACAAACAGCCCACCGTAGAAGTGCAGTTGCCGCAGGTGAAGGTCAGCAACCCAAAGCTGTGGTGGTGTGAACAACCTAACCTCTATACTGCTGAAGTATCACTAATCCTTGAAGGAAAAACCATCGACAAACTCTCTGAGCGTTTCGGCATCCGGACCGTTGAGTTCTCCAAAGACTTCGGTTTCAAACTGAACGGGAAGAAAATCTTCCTGCAGGGTATGGCCAACCATCATGATCTCGGAGCAGTGGGTGCTGCAGCTTATGAGACAGGAATTGCCCGAATGATGGACAGAATGAAAGAATTTGGTTTCAACCATATCCGCACCTCTCACAATCCCTATAGTGAATCATTCCTTCGCCTGGCAGATGAAAAAGGCATTCTCATTGTTGATGAACTTTATGACAAGTGGAGCAACACATTGGCATGGGCTGGCCGGAGACCCTGGACAGAGATGTGGTGGGAGAATCTCATGGAATGGGTAAAGCGAGACCGCAACCATCCATCGGTGATCATGTGGAGCCTTGGCAACGAACTGCAGTTCCAGGAGGAGCGCTGTGGATTTCCTACACGTGACTGGGGCGTAACTACCTACGATATCATGAACACACTCGTGAAGCGTCTCGACCCGACACGCAAGACAACGGTGGCCATGTATCCTGCTCGTGCCGGTGGCATCGTCAAACATAGTGCAGAATATCGATTGGAGGAGAACATCGTGCCGCCCGAACTGGCTCAGCACACCGAGGTGGCCAGTTTCAACTATTGTTGGGAGGATTATGACAAATATATGGAAAAAGCACCGCATATGATTCTCTATCAGAGTGAGGCAACGACCAATGAACTGACAGCCCCGTGGGCTGGGATGGACCGCGAACACATGGTGGGACTGGCATACTGGGGAGCCATCGAATATTGGGGAGAGTCGAATATCTGGCCCAAGAAAGGCTGGGACTACAGTTTCTTCCGTCACTCCCTGGAGCCCAATTCACAAGCCTATCTCATCAAAACCATCTTCAAGCCCGAAGAACCTCAAGTGCATATCGGAATAGCCGGAAAGGTGGATACCCTATGGTGGAATGATATCGTTGTGGGACAAACACGAGTGACATCGCACTGGAACCGCGAGGCCGGCAAGAAATACACCATCTATACCTATACCAATGGCGACGAAGTGGAACTATTTGTGAACGGAAAGAGCCTTGGCGTGAAGAAAAATACAGACAAAAGGAAGCCCAATGTCATCACATGGAAAGATGTAGCCTATGAACCAGGGAAAATAACGGCCGTAGCCAGAAAAGACGGTAAAGACTATGCACGGCATGAACTGGAGACTGCCGGAAAACCAGTAAGGTTGAAAGTGGTCGCAGAAAATGCCGACTGGAAGGGCGATGGCATGGACCTCCAATACTTAAGAGTCTATGCTATAGACAGCAAGGGACGTGTGGTGCCTACGGCTGAGGGAACGGTTAGCTTTGAGGTAAAAGGCGCAGCCCGCCTGATCGCCGTAGATAATGGAGACCATTCGTCAAACGACCTGTTTGACGGCAAGCAAAAAGACCTGTATGAAGGTTTTGCCATGGCGATTCTTCGGGCCAACCAGACCGCTGGAAAAGTGGAAGTGACAGTACGCTGTGACGGCTTGAAAACTGCTGTGTATGCTGTCCAAACAAAATAAAACCGAATAAGAATCTTGCGAATATTGAGTTTTTTTCGTTAATTTGCATTCATGATGAAGCTGAAATGGACATTCTTCCTATTATTGTTACTCCACACTCTCCAATCTATGGGTGTAGAGGTGTTGTCGCGTAAACTGAACTCCGACAATGGTCTGCCTGACAATAACGTAAGGCATATTGTCCAAGACGCAAAAGGCTTCATCTGGATGGGAACGCCCAACGGTCTGTATCGCTTTGACGGCTATTTCTTTACTACATACAAGTATTCTGAGACAGGAAATGCACGATTGCTCAACAACAACCATATCCAAGCTCTTTATACACTTCCTGACAATCGCTTGCTGATTGCAGAGCAGGGATACCAGTTCTCTGTCTTCGACATTGAAGAGAACAGATTCGTTGAACTGCCAGAGAAGGAAAAAGAACTGTTGTATGATGGCTGCCGGAAAAAAGACCTTGACCCCAAGGTGGAACAACGGTTCCGTAACGTTATCGACAATGGCGGTGGAATAATCAGTGACAACCTTGGCAATAATGTGGTGATAGATAATACAGGACAATTGTGGTTCATCGACCGGCAGACAGGGGAAACCATACAAATGCGCGTCTTTGATGAAGACCTGTTCCCCTTGGTCAGTAGTAAAAAATTCAAGGTGGTGACCTCTCAACGCAGACAGCTGATATGGGTGTCCACAAACGGGTGTGGAATCACAGTCTATGACAGAAAGGAAAAGACGGTCAAGCATATACGTCAGGATTCAGGCCTGATAGCTTCTGACTATATCATTGACATGTGCTTGGACTGCGATGACAATGTATGGGTGGCAGACGAATTTCATGGCTTGGAATACCTGATACCAGCAGAGAACAACATGACCGTCAGACTGCTGAACCAGCATGCCAAAGGACTGCGTGACAACCAAGTATATGTTATGAGATGGTTGGCAGATTCTACACTCCTGATAGCCAACACGAAGGGTGATGTCTACAAAACCGACCGATATCTTGACATGCAAGACAAGCCCACATGGGAGGGGCTTGATGTGCACTCCGCGTGTAGCGACAAAGAAGGCAAGACGTGGATAGGCACACGACAAAAAGGCCTGAGGGCAGGAAACGGGAAATGGTATGCCCACGATGAGCACAATCCTAATTCGATTTCTTCCAACAACATTTATTACATGCTGTGCGACCAAAAAGGAAGAATCTGGATAGCTCCCGAAAACTCTTATCTGGACCTGGCAATACCCACACCTGACGCTTCTTATGAGTTTCGGCATTTTTTCAATGAGAAATTCTCTGCAAGGGTTCTCTTCCAAGATCATCATGGCGTGATGTGGGTGGGGACAAAAGACGGGCTTTATAGGTTCCAACCAGACGAACTCATCAATGACCACAGTGCTTACGAACAGGTATTGAGTGGGCTGGAACTGAAATATAGTGATGTCAGCTGTATCTATGAAGACTCACAAGGACGACTCTGGGTGGGGACACTCGGGAAAGGTGTGTACAGCATTGACAACACCAAGAGGTGGGGGGCTCAGAAATTTGCAAACCTTTCGGCATCACATGGACTTATCTCAGACGAGGTGCATGCCATTATCGAAGATGGTCATGGGGCGTTGTGGTTTGCCACTAAGAAGGGGATTACCTGCTACAATCCAAAGACCAAGAGATTCTGGTATCATTATGACGAATACGACTTGTTGCGCAACAACTATGCAGACAACAGTGCATGCAGAATGCCCGATGGCCGGTTGGCTTTTGGCACCAATGCCGGCATCATTGTCTATGATGTCAACAAGGCTTCGGAGAACACTCCACACACGGCCAGGTTGGCTATTACAGATCTTATCATCAATGGTGTTTCTGCCAACCAGATGGATAAGATGAATTTCGGAAGCGGTTTAAAAGAAATCAACTTGAGTTATCAACAGAACCTGTTGACTTTTCACTTCTCTGCATTCAATTTCAAGGCAGCCTCAAGTACAAGATATTCATATTGGCTTGAAGGATACGAAAAAGATTGGAGTGAGCTGACCGACTATAGTTTTGCCACGTACAAACAACTTCCTCCAGGGCGTTATATCTTTCATGTAAAGGCATACGACAACTATTCTCTATCCACACAGGAGGCGACTTTGTCTGTCATCATCCATTATCCTTGGTGGCGTTCGTGGTGGGCTTATCTGGCTTATACCTTTCTGGCATTAATCTTGGGCTATCTGGTTTATCGACAGTTACGTACCGTCTATCGGCTACGGCAACGGATAGAAGTGGAGAAGAGGCTGACCGAATATAAACTGCAATTCTTTACGAACATCTCGCATGAGTTTCGTACTCCTCTGACAATCATCCGTGGAGCAATAGACCGTATCAAGCATACTGGAGAGATTCCAGCTGAGATGCGCCAGCCCGTCAGTAGCATGAACAGGAGCGTCAGCCGCATGCTTAGACTGATCAATCAGCTCTTGGAGTTTCGCAAGATGCAGAACGACAAGTTGAGGCTGGCTTTGGAGGAAACCGACGTGGTAAGGTTCCTGCACGACATTTTCTTGAGTTTCTCGGACATTGCGGAGAACAAACACATCAACTATACTTTCTCAACACAGGAGCGTTCTTATGTCATGTTCGTCGACCGCTCTCACTTGGACAAAATCGTTTACAACATACTCTCGAATGCGTTCAAATACACTCCAAGTCATGGCGATATTTCATTACAAGTCCGTTTTTCCGACAAGAAGATGACCATTAGTATCAAGGATTCTGGGGTAGGTATTCCAAAAGAGAAGCAGCCTGAGTTGTTTAAACGCTTCATGCAAAGCAACTTCTCCAATGACAGCATTGGCATTGGCCTGAATCTTACGAAAGCGCTGGTCGAGGTTCATCATGGCACTATAGGATATACTCCTAACGAACCCAAGGGTTCTGTTTTCACAGTAGACATCCCAACAGACAAAAATGTCTATACCGCAGAAGACTTCTTGGCGGAAGGACATCAGTTGCTTGTACAGAATAGCGGGGCCGACAACGACAAATACAAAGAGTTGGCGTCTTTGCCTATGAACAATCGGACTGTACTGATTGTTGAAGACGATTCAGATGTCATGGACTATATGGAAAATTTGCTGCAGAAATATTTTGTAGTACATAAAGCCGCAGATGGAGTTGAGGCTATACAGATGTTGGAACAATTGCGTCCAGATTTGATTGTCTCAGACATTATGATGCCCGTCATGGATGGACTGGAACTGACGGCCCATATCCGTCAAAAAGATGAGATAAAAGATATTCCTATCATCTTGCTGACGGCTTTGACAACAGATGACAAGCGTATAAAAGCCATGGAAAAAGGAGCTGATGCCTATATCACCAAACCCTTCGACACCCAATTGCTAGTTGCAACGGCTGTGAGGCTGATTCAGCAACGCGACATACAGAAGGCTCAATATATGCAACAGACAGCAGAAGGAAAAACTGTATTGCCGGAAATCATTGTTGATGAGCGTGACAAACACTTGCTGGATGTCATGAATACATGGCTGGATACCCATTTGAGCGACCCCACGCTTTCTGTCGATGCCATGGCTGAGGTTATGGGATATCGTAGAACAATATTCTTCAAGAAAATCAAGGCTCTGACCGGACAGACGCCTGCCGAATACATCAAGACACTCAGGATGAACCGGGCAGCGGAATTGTTGAGAGAAGAGACAATAACAGTGGCTGAAGTATGCTATAAGGTAGGTATAAACGACCCACATTACTTTGCCAAGGTCTTCAAACAGCAGTTTGGCATTTCTCCAAAAAAATACCAGCAAGGTGGTAAAAAAGAATCTGAGTGAAGAGCAAGT
>CAMJLI010000124.1 GCA_946406585.1 uncultured Prevotellaceae bacterium
AAGAACATGCCTTCCTCAAAATCCACTTGGTTGACCTTTGTAAATTCTATGAAGAAGCGGGCAGTGAAGATAAGCGTGAGACACAGTCCGAAAAAGAACCCTGTGCCTGTCTTTTCCGGCCATTTGCGATAGAAAGCCCATCCCACAAAGAAGAATATGAGATATACAATGGCTTCGTAGAGTTGACCGGGATGCCGTGGCAGGTCATCCACTTGCTTGAAGATGAAAGCCCATGGCACATCGGTCACCTTGCCTATTATTTCCGAGTTCATGAGGTTGCCCAACCGTATGCAGCAGGCGGTGATGGGTGTGGCGATGGCTATGAAGTCGAGTACTGTCCATAGTCCAATCTTGTTTCTCCGACAATAGATGAATAGTGCTATCATCAGTCCGAGAGTGCCGCCATGTGATGCGAGTCCTTCATAGCCGGTGAACACCCACGACCCATCGTTCATCTTGTGTATTGGCAGGAACATCTCTATTATGTGTGTGCCGCTGCTGAGAAAATAGTCTGGCTCATAGAACAGGCAATGACCCAGTCGGGCACCGATGAGTATGCCAAGAAAACAGTAGATGAAGAGCGGGTCGAACAGCTCGTCCTTTATGCCTTTGTCATTGTAAAGTTTTTTTACAATAAAATAAGCCAGGACCAAACCTATCAACCAGAATAACGAATACCATCTGAGTTGGAAAAATCCCAAGTCGAAAGATATGTTGGGATTCCATGAGATATATGTCAAGTGATTCATTGGCATATTATTGATAATGAGTCTTATACGTTGAAACGGAAGTGCATGATGTCACCGTCTTGCACCACGTAGTCCTTGCCTTCGATGCCCATCTTGCCGGCTTCCCTGACAGCAGCCTCGGAGCCATATTGTATGTAGTCGTCGTACTTGATGACTTCTGCCCTGATGAATCCTTTCTCAAAGTCGGTGTGTATCACTCCTGCACATTGGGGTGCTTTCCATCCCTTGTGATATGTCCAGGCTTTCACTTCCATCTCCCCTGCTGTGATGAATGTTTCGAGATTGAGCAGTGAATATGCCTTCTTGATGAGCCTGTTGACACCGCTTTCTTCCAGACCGAGTTCATCGAGGAACATCTTCTTGTCTTCATAACTTTCAAAACTGGCTATGTCCTCTTCTGTCTTGGCTGCTATCACCAATACTTCGGCACCTTCCTGCAAGGCGGCCTCCTCCACTCGTTTGGAGTATTCGTTGCCGTCTTTTGCACTCGACTCATCGACGTTGCAGACATAGAGCACTGGTTTGGCGGTGAGCAGGAAGAGGTCGTGTGCCACTTGTTGCTCTTCCTTGCTGTCGAAGCTGACCAGACGCGCATTCTGTCCTTTCTCAAGAACCTCCTTGTAGGCTTCGAGCACCTTCACTTCAATCTTTGCATCCTTGTTGCCTACAGAGGCTGCCTTTTGTTGTTTTGCCAGTCTGCTCTCTATGGTTTCCAGGTCTTTCAGTTGCAGTTCGGTGTCGATGATCTCCTTGTCGCGAATGGGGTCTATCGTGCCGTCTACGTGTGTGATGTTGTCGTCGTCGAAGCAGCGCAGCACGTGGATGATGGCGTCGGTCTCACGAATGTTGCCAAGGAATTTATTGCCTAACCCCTCCCCTTTCGATGCTCCTTTCACCAGTCCGGCGATGTCTACTATCTCGCATGTGGCGGGCACTATACGTCCTGGATGAACAAGTTCTGCCAATCTGTTGAGTCTTTCATCGGGCACGGTGATGACACCCACATTGGGTTCGATGGTGCAGAAAGGGAAATTGGCTGCCTGTGCCTTTGCGCTTGAAAGGCAATTGAACAAAGTGGACTTGCCCACATTGGGAAGTCCCACAATACCGCATTTTAATGCCATTTGTAAAAATTCTTATTTATATTGATGTGCAAAGTTACGAATTATTGAGTGCAGAACAAAAAGAACTTGTTCTTTTTTTATGCCGAGATGGAGTAACTTTACCAACTTCGCCATCTTTATGGCGAAGTTGGTGGAAATAAATCATTTCAGATGTATTGTCAATGGGCTTCGAGCCAGTTGCTCCCCCACCCTGCGTCGGCAATGAGTGGCACTTTCAGCGAATAGGCATTTTGCATCTCTTGCATCACTATTCTCTCCACCATCTCCTTTTCTTCTGGATAGACGGTGAAGTTGAGTTCGTCGTGAACTTGCAGTATCATCTTCGACTTGACGTGTTCTTTCTGGAACCTTTCATATATCCGTATCATTGCCACCTTGATGATGTCGGCGGCAGACCCTTGTATGGGTGCGTTGATGGCATTTCGCTCAGCGAATCCCCTTACGGTGGCGTTTCTGCTATTGATGTCGGGCAGGTATCTTCTTCGTTTGAAGAAGGTCTCCACATATCCTTTTTGTCGGGCCACCTCCTTGCATTCCTCCATGTATTCCTTCACTTTCGGGAAGGTTTCGAAATATCCGTCGATGAGTTGTCGTGCTTCTGCCCTGTCTATTTCCAGTCGTTCTGCCAGTCCGAATACCGTGATGCCATAGATGATGCCGAAATTGGCTCGTTTGGCCTTCCTTCGCTGGTCGGATGTCACCTTGTCGATGTCCTCCTTGTAGATGTTTGCGGCTGTGGCAGCGTGTATGTCATGTCCTTCGTTGAACGCCCTTATCATGTTTTCGTCGTCGCTGAGATGCGCCATCACCCGCAGCTCTATCTGACTGTAGTCGGCGGAATAGAACAAGCATCCTGGCTCGGGGATGAAGGCCTTCCTGATTTCCTTTCCGTCTTCCCCTCTTACGGGAATGTTCTGCAGGTTGGGGTCGCTTGACGACAGTCGTCCGGTGGCGGTCACCGTTTGGTTGTATGAAGTGTGTATGTGTCCGGTTTTCGGATTTATCAGTGTGGGGAGGGTGTCGATATATGTGCCGAGGAGTTTTTTGAGTCCTCTGTGGGCAAGTATTTTCTCCACTATTTCGTGTTTTCCCTTGAGTGTCTGCAACACCTCCTCTGAAGTGACGTATTGTCCTGTCTTTGTCCTTTTGGGCTTGTCGATGACATGCAGTTTGTCGAAGAGTATCTCTCCCACCTGCTTTGGTGATGCTATGTTGAATCTTTCGCCTGCGAGTTCGTATATTCTCTCTTCTATGTCGTGCATCCTCTGTGTGAATGCACGTGATGTCTCGGCGAGTGACTCTGTGTCGATGCGCACCCCTGTGCGTTCCATGTCAGCGAGCACCCTGACGAGCGGCATCTCGATGTCGTGGAAGAGATCCTGTGCCCCCACCTCCATGAGTTTTGGCTCGAGCACGTTTTTCAGTTTCAGTGTCACGTCGGCATCTTCTGCAGCATATTCATAGATCTGTGTCGGCAGAAGTTCCCGCATGTTCTTTTGGTTCTTCCCCTTCGGCCCTATCAGTTCGTCGATGTGTATTGTTTTGTAGTTTAGGTATGCTTCCGCCATGAAGTCCATGTTGTGTCGCCATTCCGGTTGTATGAGGTAATGTGCCACCATGGTGTCCCATAATTCTCCTTTCAGCTCTATTCCGTAGTTGGCGAGCACCTCCAAGTCGTATTTTATGTTTTGTCCTATCTTGAGGATTTTCGGATTTTCATATAGTGGTTTGAAAATGTCGACTGTTTCTTGAGCGAGTGTCCTATCTGCTGGCACTGGCACATAGAAAGCCTGGTTTTCCTTGACAGAGAAGCTCAGTCCCACCAGTTCGGCGTCCATTGGTGAGGTGGATGTGGTCTCTGTATCCAGACTTAAAAAATCGTTTGTCAACAAAAAATCACGTAATTTTATTATATCTTCTTTGTTTTCAATAAGTTGGTAATCGTGTTTTATGGTTTTAAGGCTTTCATAATTCGATTTTTTTTCGGTTTCTTGGTCATCGGTTGGAAAAATTGAAAACAAATCGAGTTGCTGAGGCTCCTTTTTAACATTTTTTTGAGTTTTGGGTATGAGTTTGCTTGCGAGGCTTTTCATCTCGAGTTCTTCGAGAATTTTGGCGAGTTTGGCTTCGTCGGGTTCTTTTCTCTTGAGTTCTTCGAGTTGTAGTTTGATGGGAACATCAGTTTTTATTGTTGCGAGGAATTTCGACATTTTTATGTCTTCCACGTGTTCTTCCAGTTTTTTTCTCAGTGCCCCTTTCACCTTGTCGGTGTTTTGGATGATGTTCTCCACCGTGCCGAATTCGGAGATGAGTTTTGCAGCTGTCTTCTCCCCCACCCCGGGACATCCTGGGAAGTTGTCGGCTGAGTCGCCCATGAGTGCAAGCAAGTCGATGACTTGCAATGGATTGTTGATGCCATATTTCTCATTCACCTCTTTTTCGCCCATCACTTCGTATCCACCACCATGTCTTGGCCTGTATATCTTCACATTTGGAGACACAAGTTGGCCATAGTCCTTGTCGGGTGTAAGCATGTATGTTTCCAGTTGCAGGTCTTTTGCTTGCTGGGCCAGCGTGCCAATGACATCGTCGGCTTCATACCCGTCGTGTATGAGGACAGGAATGTGCATGGCTTGCAATATTTGCTGTATGATGGGAACTGCCAGGGTGATGTCTTCGGGTGTTTTCTGTCGCTGTGCCTTGTATTCAGGAAAGGCATCGCTGCGGAAAGTGGGTCCATGAGGGTCGAAAGCCACACCGATGTATGTTGGGTTTTCCTTGGTCAGTATCTCGTGCAGGGTGTTGCAGAAGCCCAATATGGCGGATGTGTTGAGACCTTTGGAATTGATTCTTGGGCTTTTGATGAAGGCATAATAGGCTCTATATATGAGCGCATACGCATCTAAAAGGAATAATTTGTCCATTGCAAGAATGTATTATCTGATTTTTAACACCTACTAGGTTGAAAATTCTGCGTAAAATTACTAATATTTTTTGGATTATTCCGAAAGAAAATGCTTAATTTTGTATCAAAATTCAGCACATGGACTATCTCTCGATAATTAAAAAACCCATTCATCAGGAATTGGACGAGTTTGTCGCCCTATTTGAAGATTCACTTTCGCATACTGATGGCTTGCTTTCCAGCACACTCGAACACATTCGCAAGCGTGGGGGCAAGCGCATGCGCCCCATACTGACATTGTTGGTGGCAAAAAACTTGGGTGAAGTGAATAGTGTTACACAACATGCTGCGGTGGGTTTGGAATTGTTGCATACCGCCAGTCTGGTGCATGATGACGTGGTGGATGAAAGCAGTGAAAGGCGTGGTCAGCCGTCTGTGAATGCCTCATTCAACAATAAAGTGGCTGTTCTTGTGGGCGACTATATCCTTTCCACAGCTCTTTATTATGTATCAAAAAGCAGAAATAACGCCATAGTTACAAGCTTGGCGCAATTGGGTCAGACGCTGTCGAGCGGAGAGTTGCTGCAGATGAATAATTTCAAGGATGATGGGATATCCGAGGAGGTATATTATAAGGTCATCAGCAAGAAGACAGCTTCTCTTTTTGCCACCTGTGCCCAAAATGGGGCTTTGTCGGTGGGTGCTCCAGAAGAGGAGGTGCGTGCCGCCTATGATTTCGGCTTGTCGGTAGGCATGATTTTCCAAATTCGTGATGATATTTTCGACTATTTCGATGACAAGGAGATAGGCAAGCCTACAGGTAATGACATGGCTGAGGGCAAACTGACATTGCCGGTGATCTATGCTCTGAAGAATTCAAATTATGAGTCTATGAACACCCTGGCAAGGAAGGTGAAGGCAGGCAGCATCAATGCTGATGAGATTGCTGTTCTGGTGGAGTTTGCCAAAACCTACGGTGGTATAGACTATGCAGTGAAAAAGATGGAAGATTTCAGCAAGCAAGCTCAAGAATATATAGAGTTTCACGTGAAACAACCAGAAATTAGAGAATCTCTGATGCGCTATCTAGAGTTTGTAGCCTTGAGAAACACTTGAGAAAACTAAGGGTGAGTATTCTGAGTAATCTGAATACTCCGATTACTCCGATTACTCCGATTACTCTGATTACTCCGATTACTCCGATTACTCTGAGTATTCCGATAAATATTATTAAAAAACCGGGCCTTGAATATTTCAAGGCCCGGTTTTTTATAATTCCCCGATTTTGCAATAATAATTATTGTCACGAATTCCCCGAATTCCTCTATGACTTCTCTTAGAACAATCCTAGAAGAAT